>SMXP01000005.1 GCA_004356335.1 Alphaproteobacteria bacterium
GACATGTTCGAGGAACGCTTCGGCCACATAAAGTTGGCCAATCACATTAACTTTCAGGATTTCCTCGAACCATTCGTAATCCATTTCGCCAAATTTGTTAGGACCAAAGCGAAACGTGTTGATGGCGCCGTTCAGATTTAAAACGTCAATCGGTTTACCGCTGTATTTTTCGGCCAGCGCATCGACTTCTTCAAAGTCGGTCACGTCGAGCTCTTCAATCACGATATTAGGATATTGATCGGCTAAGGCTTGCAGCCTATCCGCTTCAGACGGCGTGCGGCATGTCGCGATGACATTCCAACCTCTCTCGGCATAATCATTTACAAAGGCAAGGCCATGTCCTTTGCTGGAGCCTGTAATGAGAACTGTCGGCGCGTCGTCCTGTGCGGTTACGGCTGTGCTCCAAAGGCCGGTTAAGCAAGCGACCATTAGAACGATCAGCAGGCGAAGGGCCGAGCGCCCTAAAGCGAACTCATGGATGGCAAAGCTTTGGTTCATCGGACCGCTCACTTTCTTAATCGAGAGACAGACTTGATGCGCGCCTAAACTTATGCGGGCTTTCGGAAAATATTGAAGGTCGCATCAAATGTAAATGGTTACCCGGCCACTCGGTCAAAACCGGACCCTAAGGTGTTGTTTTGTCGTGTTTCCGGATGGAAAACCGAGTCCACCCCGGCCTTCGCCGGGGCATGCTTTTCCTGAATGCGCTCTAGTCGATACTAATTTGTTCGTCGGCAAGGATGGCGACCTGCGGCGGAGCGTCGCCGACCAGCCACCCGCGAAACATATGCGGTGTGTTGAAGGGCAAAGCGAGGCCGCCCTGAGCATCGACCAAGATGCATCCGCCGACGCCTTTGTCCCGGCGGATATCGTCCAATGTACGTTCCGCCGCTGCCAAAGGGGCAAGCCCACCAATCTCGACCAAATCGGCCACCCGTCGTGCAAAGACATTGCGCGCAAAGGCTTCACCCGTACCCGTGGCGCTAATGGCGCATGTGTTGTTGTCGGCCCAGCTGCCCGCGCCGATGATCGGGGTATCGCCGATGCGGCCCGGTGTTTGATTGACCATGCCGCCGGTCGATGTGGCGGTGGCCAAATTGCCTCGTCTGTCCCTCGCCACCGCGCCAACGGTCCCGGTCGCCGCCTGGTCATCGCTGTGATCGAGAACGGCATTGGATTTGCTTTTTAGCTTTTGCCATTGCCGGCGCCGGAACGGGGTCGAAAAATAGTCTGCAGGGACCATGTCCAAACCCTTTGATTGGGCATAATCATCGGCGCCGACGCCAAACAACAAACTATGAGCGTGCCCCATGATCGATCGTGCCGCGCGTATGGGATTTTTCGTGCGTTTTAATCCGACCATGGCGCCGGCCGTCCGATCGTTGCCTTTCATGATGGCGGCGCTCAATTCGATACTGCCGTCGGCACAAAGCACCGCACCCTTTCCGGCATTGAACAAATCGTTGTCTTCCAGAATGACAATGGCTTCCGTGACGGCGTTTAACGCGCTGCCGCCTTTGAGCAGCACTCTTTGCCCGCTTCGGAGCGCGTCGGCCAAGCCTCGTTCGTAGCCACGTCGGCCGGGATATTCCAGCTGCTTGCGTGTAAGATTCCCGGCACCCCCATGCACGGCCAAAACGATTTGCGTCAAATCAATATCTCTTTCAAGAGAAGGCGGTTACCATGGCGTTTGTTCGCCCTTGTATGAAAACAACAATCCCGCTTTGTCCATGTCGTAATCGTCAATGACCGCAGCAACGGAAGCCGCACTTTCCATTGGTGTTATCATGCCGGGCTGATATTCCCCGCCGCTGAAATCCGTATGGACCCATCCCGGCGACACCAAACCGACGATGAGTCCCCGATCCTTCATTTCCAAGGCCATGATGCGTGTCACCATGTTCAAAGAGCTTTTGCTCGATTTATAAAAATAAGAATTGCCTTGACTACGGTTTGTCGACGCAAGAGACCCTTGCGAGCTTGAAATGTTGATGATCTTTTTTTGATCGCTGGCTGCCACGTGATCAAAGAAGGCCACCGCCATCTTGAGCGGGCCCATGACGTTCACATGCATGACTTGATCGAAAACATCTTGGTCGAATGTACCGAACACTTGCTTGCTGCGATCGCCCGGGATGCCCGCATTGTTGAGCAGAACGTCGATCGGTTGGCCATCGTATTTTGCCGCTAATGACGCAATCTCATCATCATCGGTGACGTCCAATTCTTCGATGACCACATTGTCATATTCCGCCGCGATCGCCTGAAGGTCGGTGGCCTTGGACGGGGTGCGGCAGGTGGCGATCACGTTCCAGCCGCGTTGGGCATAGACCCGGGCGAGCTCCAGGCCGATACCACGGCTGGACCCGGTGATCAGCACGGTCGGTTGGTCAGCGGCCGTCGCCGGTGACATGCCCATGGACCCCGCCGCCAGCGACAAGACTGTTGTGGCGGCGATCAAAACTGAATTGAATGGTGTCATGACCAAAACTTTCCCTTTCATCCCAAGAACACACAATTGACGCCCCAGGGTCACGCCTAGGTTATCAAGCATCACGCCCAGGTTAGAAGGAAACGATGGGGTTGACCAGCGCCCGAGCATGAGGCCGGTATACCAATGGAACGTGTCTTAAGACGTAATAGTCGAAACCAGATCGAGCGGTAGCGCGAATAAATCCCACCCTTATTTCGCTGTGCGACACGGCGTCCGAAACCTATGGATTCGCCCCTCGCATTCCCATAGCGAACCGGGTAAATTTGGCGACATACCAGGTATCGCTCTTGCGTTCTCGCCATAGGACAACTCCATGAAGATTGCTTCCGTCAAAGCCATACCGATTACCTATATCGATCACCAGCAAGTGCCATTGAACTATTTGTTCGTCCGCATCGAAACGGATAACGGCCTCATTGGTTATGGTGAAGTGTGCGACAGTTATGCCTGCACCAATCCGTTGAGTGTGGCGGCAATAATCCATGAGGCCTTGGCGCCGCTGCTGGTCGACGAAGATCCGGTAGGGGTCGACCGGCTGGCGTTCAAGATGCGCGGTTGGACCCGGCGCCGGTTGGGCGATCAGGGCGTGGTGATTCAAGCCATTAGCGGTGTGGAAATCGCGTTGTGGGACCTGGCCGGTAAGGCGCAAAACAAATCCGTCAGTCGAATGCTGGGACGTCACCGCGATCATGTGCCGATTTATGCGTCAGGAACGTTTTTGCAAGAAGGCTCGGCCGACTGGCACATGAGCTTGTTCGAGCCATGTCTGGCGCGCGGCGCGACCGCGATCAAGGTGCGCACCGCCCTCAACTATAATGACGATTTGCACACCTTGCGCCAACTTCGCTCATTGCTGGGCGACGACATTCAGATCATGGTCGACGGCAGCGAACATTACACAATGACGACGGCCTTGGAGATTGCCAAGGCCTTGGCGGATTTGGGCGTGGTGTTCTTCGAAGAGCCGATTCCGCAACACAATCGCGCAGGCATCGCCCGTTTGGTCGAGAAATCGCCTTTACCCATCGCCTATGGCGAGCACTTGTTCACAATCCATGATTTCCAAGATTGTTTGAGTCAGAAGCGCGCCGATGTGATTCAGCCCGATGCCGCGATTTGCGGCGGGCTCGCCGAGGCGATGAAAATCGTCACTTTGGCCGAGACTTTCGGCGCCCGGGTGGCGCCCCATTCGGCGGCCGGCCCCATAGCGTTGGCGGCCAATCTTCATTTGTGCGCTGCCGCGTCCAACATCTGGAAGTTGGAGTACGCCTTCACCCTCGGCGGTCTGTGGCAAGAGATGTTGCGCGAGCCGATCCTATTGCCGGACACGTTGCAGGACGGGTGCCTGGCTGTTCCCGACGGACCGGGTTTGGGGTTGTCGATCGACGAAGACGTGTGGAACCGATATCCCTATCAAGCGAAATCGCCGGTCAAGTCCATGCCGACTTGGTCCTTGGGCAACATTTGACAAGTTTTTGTCACGCAGATGTTCGGATTGGGCGAGGCAGGATTGTTGCCGGACAGGGCGGGTTGGGTGTTAAAGTCGCCCCATAGATGTGGCGCAGGAATATGGCCCAGAGATATGACAAAGGTCGAGGGAGGAGTAACATGATACAAAGGCTTTTCACCCTATTGGCCGCCGCTCTTGTGATCGCCTGCGCGCCTGTCATGAATTCGCCGGAAGCCGACCGGCAGGCGACGCCTTTTGAACTGACGGCGAAGGAGCGCGCCGATCTGACGGACGATCAAATCGCTTTGGCCGAAACCATTCTCGACTTCTTGATCCGAATGGACCAAAAACATTTCGAGCGTGCCGCTGCACTCAATGGCGGGCTCGCTCTAGAAACAAAAGACTTTAGATATGATTTTGGCCATTACCAAACGAAAGTGACGCGCGGACCCGTAGTGGAGAAGATCGGCCGTATGATGGGCAGCCGCACCAAGCCCAATACGGAACGGCTACAACAAACTCAATTCAGTCGTTTCTTCGGCATCGACATTCATCCCGCAACACCATTCGCCGGCATGTTGCATGCCACGCTTGTGTTTCAATTCTTCGAGGACGGCACGAGCCATATCGGTGGCTATGTCGACGCCTTGCCGGGTGAGGCAATGGCCGAACAAGATATTGCCATGCTCAAACAAACCTTGGATGCCAGGTTTGACAAACATGGTGTGGACGGCACGAAATATCGCCGCAGCACCTGCCGGACCCTGGGACTCTATAGGGGCCTCAATGAAGGCAAATACGATCGGCGCGGCTCGTGCGCCGGCGTCAATTATTATGGCCCGGACATGATGCCGGTTACCGCCGCTAACGTGGCCTTCATCGACGACGCCTATGACAGCTTTGTCACCGCCTATATGGATATCATCGAGGCTCGAAAAGACGATCCGGTGACCGATGAGGACATCGCCGCTCAAGACGGCGTGCGCCGCAACTGGTTCGAAGATCAAACCATGGCCGACCCCTTTGCCGCCGAGCAGATCGTGCCCTACGAAGTGTGGTCCCACGCCTTCTTGCCGCCTGTGGTCAAATTTTAAAGCGCATTCAGGAAAAGCATGCCCCGGCGAAGGCCGGGGTGGGTGCCGGTTTTCCGTCCGAATGGGCGACCAAACAAAGACGTAGAGCCCATTAGGGAGTCCATCTTTTGTCAACGTGCTCCAGCGGATCTCCATGAGGTTTCTTGCCCGGGGCCATGGCCCCTGGCTTTGTGCCGGGCGCCATTGCTAAACTGGTCGCCACTGCCGATTCTTCGGCGTTCTTTAGCATTGAGTCTGACTGGTGAGCGCGGCGAGCCTACCCTACAGCCACGAAATAGACGGATGCCTGTCATCGGGTGACCATGGGGTCGGGCTCGCGGCCCAATCCTTGGCGACATATCTCGACCGGGCGGCGCCGGCATTCGACGAAATGCAGGCCGCCATTGCCCATAAGTCCTTGGCGGTTTTGACCATTTGCCAAAAGAAGGACGATATCGAGGCCTGTGGCCCGGTGGCCGATCATTTGCTTGCGGACACCACGGATCTGGTTTTTCTCGGCACCGGAGGGTCCAGTTTAGGCGCGCAGACATTGGCCCAATTGGCCGGTTATGGCATCCCGGGTTATGTGCCCAGGGGCGGACAGCCCCGCGCGCACTTTTTCGATAATCTCGATGTGACGAGCTTGGGTCAAGCATTGGCGCGGCTCGATCTTAAAACCACGCGTTTTCTAGTGGTCTCCAAATCGGGCAGTACGGTCGAAACATTGGCACAAACTCTTGCGGTCGTTGCCGCCCTTAGAACCGAAATGTCGGATGCCGACCTGGGCCGTCATTTCGCCGTGATCACGAAAAAAGGCGATAATTCTCTGCGTGGCTTTGCGACGGAATTTCTTAAATGCCCGATATTGGAACACGAAGCGGATATACCGGGCAGGTTTTCGGTTTTATCCAATGTCGGCTTGCTGCCGGCGCTGTGCTTGGGTCTTGATCCTCACGCATTGCGTGCCGGCGCTGCTCAAGTGCTGGATCATTTGGTCAAAGCCACCAAACCGGCCGACAGCGCGCCCGTGTTGGGCGCCGCTTTGTCGCTCGGCTTGGCGCAAGAGAACAAAATTACCTCCAGCGTATTGATGCCCTATTCGGATCGGCTCGATTTATTCGCCATGTGGTATCGTCAGCTGTGGGCCGAGAGTTTGGGCAAAAACGGCAAGGGAACCACGCCCATCAAAGCGTTGGGACCGGTCGACCAACACAGTCAATTGCAGCTTTATTTGGACGGACCGGCAGATAAACTCTTTACGCTGATTATAGCCAATACGGCGGGCCAAGGACCGGCATTTGATGCTCAACTAACGCGGCAAGCAGGCGTTGATTATTTAACCGGGCGCACTATGGGAGATCTTGTGACGGCCTCACACCGCGCTACCGCGGATACATTGATCGGCAAGGGGCGGCCCGTTCGACTGTTGAGAATTGAAACGCTAAATGAATTCACGCTTGGCGCCTTGTTTATGCATTTCATGCTTGAGACCA
>SMXP01000040.1 GCA_004356335.1 Alphaproteobacteria bacterium
GACCTCTGGCAGAAAATAGGCCGCATACTTGGAACCTATCCACCAGACGAATGCGCCAATTACCTCAGAAACTCAGGATATGTTTCCGTATGATCAGAATCTGCTCTAGATTTGTTATTGGTCGCGCATTCGAACCCAAAAACCGCGTACACTTTTTGTGAATGCGCTCTAGCGCCGGCCAATTCCCAACACGCTTGCGATGCCGCCGATGACAAGGGCCAAGAGAATACGCATCGCGATGACAAATCCGAGAAAGACCAACTGCCGTTCGTCGATCAGAAATGTCAACCAGATATTGTATTTTGGATCTAGCCCCGTACCGGTAACTTGATCCCGGAGCCACCCGGCGCTGTTGAGAAGCGTCTGTATAATGTCAGGAAATTGTACGGCTAAAAACGCCAACGCGATCGCACCTAATAACAATGACAAGAAAATATTGGTTGTCGCGGCGAGTAGTCTACCCACTAGGCTCCCCCCTTTTGGCAAAACGCACATCAATACATGGGCGGTTATTTTAGCACGAAAAAACCCGGCGCGTCTCGCTAAGCTTGAAACCGGCTGATTCAGCGGCTTTGCGGAAGGTCAACCACTGGTTTTAAGGCGTGACGCCGTCATCCGGCACATTGGATTCAATGCCTTCGGGCTGGCCGACAATAATCACCGTCAACGCCTCCGGCGCCAGTAGACGTTTGGCCACACGGGCAATTTCTTCAAGGCTTACCGCTTCGATCTTATCATTGCGTGTATTGATATAATCGATGCCCCGGCCGGTCATTTGATAGCCGATCAATTGATGGGCAATTTTAGAATTTGAATCAAAACGCAACGGGAACGAGCCCGTGAGATAGGTTTTAGCGTCGGCTAATTCCTCTTCGGTAACGCCAGCATCGCGCATGCGTGCCATTTCAGTTCTAATGATATCGAGCGATTGCGCAATCCGACTGTTTTCCGTGGCCACTGAACCTTGGTACAGACCGGCGAAATCCATCGGCGCAAGATACGTCGAGACGCTATAAGCGAGACCCCGTTTTTCGCGCACTTCTTCCGTGAGGCGCGAGGCAAAACCGCCACCGCCCAGTATGTAATTCATCACATAGGCGGCAAAGAAATCAGGATCGTCAAGCAACAGGCCCGGCCCGCCAAAGGTCGCAATACTTTGAGGTTGATCCCGTTCGATAATCAATATTTGCCCCTGCCCTTTGATCTCCGCTTGTTCTATTTCTTTATCCTCGATTTCCGCCGGCAAGCTTCCAAAGGTACGATCAAGCAATATTTCCAATTCTTGCGCGGAAATATTGCCCACCACGGCGATCTTCATGTTTTGCCGCGCCAAAGACTCCGTCAAATACAGTCTCAAATCGTCAGCGGTAATGCCGTTCACGGATTCCGGCGTCCCTTTGACCGGCCGCGCATAGAGATGACCGGCGAATACGGTTTCGTACCATTTCCGCTGAACGATCGATCGGGGCTGGCTGGCATCGCGATTGAGACTCACCAATATTTGACTGCGAATACGTTCGACCGGTTCTTCATCGAACAGCGGCTGAGTCAGCGCCAATTTCAGAAGGTCAAACGCCTCGTCGCGATGATCGGACAGGGTTCTGAGACTACCGTAAAAGCCATCGCGGCCCGTATCAAACGACAAACGGATCGCCAATTCCTCCAGGCGTAATTGGAATGCTTGACTGTCGAGGTCGCCGGCGCCCTCATCGAGCAATCCGGAGAGCATATAAGCAAGACCTTCCTTACCTTGCGGGTCGCGCCGTGCGCCCCCTTTGAAGCCGATCTCCACGGCGATCACCGGCACCGCGCTTTCATGGACGAGCCAAGCCTCGATGCCTTGAGCACTGACAACACGCTGGATATTCATCCGGGCGCCGACATTGAGGCCGGAAAGAAATTTTTCTACGTCATCGCTTTCGACTTCCGTCGATGTGTCGGAAGTATCGCTCACTTCTGTCATATCCATTGTGCCTGTAGATGCCGTATCTTGAGCCGCTTGGTCCATGCCGCCATCGTCACAAGAGACCAAAAAAAGTGTGACAAACGTAACAACCAAGAGCCGCGTCATGACGCAGGCTCAGGACGCAAGAAACCCGTCACCTGGGCAGGATTGTTCAATATTTCTTGCGCCGCACGTTCAACCGCTTGCACGGTGACACGCCCGATCCGATCGGGAAATTCGGTAATGTCTTTTACCGTGAGGCCGGTGGTCAAACCGGCGCCATAGCTCTGAGCCAATCTTTGTTGGCTATCGCGCGCATAGACAGCGTCGGCGATAAAATTGGATTTCGCGAGATTCACTTCCTTTTCGTCTATACCGTCGGCCAGCAATGCCGCCAATACGCCGTCGATCGCCTGTTCCAGTTGTTCCAGCGTAATGTCCGCGCGCGGCGTCGCGTAAATACCGAAGCGACCGTAATCGAGTCCGCCCCCCGAGTAATACGCACCCGCGCTTACGGCCAACGCGCTTTCAACCACAAGCAAGCGATAAAGCCGACTGGTCGGCCCAACGCCTAATACCTGAGCCAAGACGTCAAGCGCCTCAGCCTCACCCTCCTCGGCGGTCGAGTAACTCGGCGCCAAATAGGTTCGCCGCAGGGAGGCTTGACGGACGCGCGAATCCGAATAATCGATGCGGCGCGGGGCGACCGCCGGAGGTTCCTTTGGTCTTATCCGCGGCTCAACCTCCGCTGCCGGAATCGTGCCATAATATTTTTCAGCAAGCGGTTTGAGTTGCACGGCCGTAATATCACCGGCGACCACAAGTATGGCGTTATTGGGGGCGTAGTGACGGCGATAGAAAGCCAAAGCATCTTGTGTGGTCAAACTGCGAATCTCATGTTCCCAACCAATGATCGGAATGCGGTAGGGATGCGACATGAACAGGGCAGCGTTCATCTGCTCGGCTAACAGACTTTCCGGATTGTTATCGGTTCTGCTGCTGCGTTCTTCCAACACCACGTCTCTTTCGGGGTTTACGATGTGGTCCGACAAAACCAGATTGGTCATGCGGTCCGACTCGAGTTCCATAACAAGCGGCAAGCGATCAAGCGCAACCCGTTGGAAATAGCCGGTATAATCTAAGCTGGTGAAGGCGTTATCCTGACCGCCGTTGCGCGCGACGATTTTCGACAATTCACCCGGCGGCACTCGTTCCGTGCCCTTGAACATTAAGTGTTCCAGGAAGTGTGCCAGACCGGACTTGCCCGGCGGCTCGTCGGCTGCCCCTACCCGATACCAAACCATATGAGTGACGACCGGTGCACGATGGTCGGGCAGAACCACAACCTGCATACCGTTGTCGAGCATAAAAGTCTCTGGTGCCCAAGATTCGTCATTGCCTGACGCTTGATCACTTTGGGCGGAGACATCTGACGCCAATGTCATAAAAGCTCCCAATATTAAAGCGTTTCCGAACTTAACAGAATTGCGAAAACGCTCTAAGTTCTTGTTTGGTCGCATTTTCTTAACGCGAACCGGTGTCCACTTCGCTCGAAAATGCTCCATTGCACGAACCAAAACGGCGAAGCCTGATGATGTAACAAAAAAACAGCGATCATAAAACATGGCAAAGAGCGGCCTGACATAAGCTGACTGTCCACACACCTACGCTTGAAGTCACAAACACGAGACGTCCAAGATGGATTTTACGATATCGCCGATGTTCTGGACCATCTAGAGCGCATTCAGGAAAAGTGGACCCGGTTTTCCGTCCGAATGCGCGACAAAACAAAGGCTTAGGGTCAGGTTTTGATTCCATCAAAACCGGAAAGACCCTAGAGCGGGTCGGTGGCGGCGTCCTGTTCCACGTCATCGCTGTCTTCATCGAGCGCTTCTTGTTCTGTCTCTTGTTCGGAAGGTGGCTCGAGTGACTCCGCCGTGTCGGCGATTTGACCGGATTCGCCAAAAAGGACCGTGTTGGTAAATTCATCGTCTTTTTCGCGAATGCGGCCCGATTCGTCATTGAGCACGTCGCGAATATTTGGATCGACGCGATCCGCTTTGGCATTGCGCAATAACGTAAGTTCGCCGGCCGAGGGGCCGCCCTCTTGACTGCCCTCGCCCTCTGCCTTGCCCATTAAAGCCATCCTAGCGGTTTCCGTGGGCTGTAGCTCTTGTGGCCGGGGCGCCCCCGGCTTGGGCGGACGCAGCGAAAAATCCGGTGGTATGATGAGGGGCGCTTTAGTGACCACGGCAAACTCATCGGGCGCATTCTTACCGACACCCAGGGCTGCTTGCAAACCGCCGCACGCCGATAATCCGATAGCCATTGCTGCCAAAACAGCAAGTTTGCCGGCCGAAGCCGCGTAGGTTCCAAAGGGGTTCATCGCCTGCATTGTCATGGTTCTCAAGACTCCAGCCATAAGGGGCCGCGGCTAAGTATTTTGTCCGGCCTTTGCCCGAATTTCGTCCTGTCCCGTCAAAAGGGATTCCAATATTAATAGCACCACTCCAAAGGTAATGGCCATATCAGCGATATTAAACGTATAGAAATGGTATCCTAAAGCGTGCAAATCAAAGAAGTCGGCCACCGCACCATAGAACCACCGGTCGATGACATTGCCGATGGCGCCGCCCACGACCAAGCCAATGGCCCATCCCAATAAGCGGGATTTGGCGCGGATCAACCAAAAAAGCAGGATCGTCACGACGATGAGGGCGAACGCGATCAAAGCGTAGCGCCCGGTCTCCGTATCGGCCGAAAACATGCCAAAGCTAACGCCGCGGTTCCAAACCATGCGCAGATTAAAATTGCTGGTGACCTCAATAATGGGGCGATCCGGCATGTTCACAACGTAGATCAGAATCCATTTGGAAAGCTGGTCCAGCATCAGCGTCACAGCCGCCACACGCAGACCGAGCTTCAGCATCTATCGGTCCCTCCCTAAGCGCTGTGTTCGACCAACGCCACGGCGTCGGCACATCGCGGCTCTAGATCGACATATCGCCCGTCGCTCGCCACATCGGGCAGAATCTTCCAACACCTCTGACATTTTTTCCCCTCGGCCAGCTTGGGCACAACCGCGACGGCATGGACATCGTCGAGCTGGAACGCCCCCCCAGGCGCCGGCCCCTCTATCAGGGTAGCTTGCGATGTGATGACGATTTCCGCAAGGTCCAATCCCCCAAAAGCGTCAATATAGGTACGATCCTGCACATAAACGATGGGCGCCGCCTGTAGGCTCGATCCGATCCGCTTTTCCCGGCGCTCAATCTCAAGCGCCCCGGTTACCGCGCGGCGCAGCTGCCACACCCAGCCCCATTTTTCTGCCAGTGCCGCATCCTTCCACTCAACTGGAATCTCGGGAAATTGGCGAAGATGGACAGAGCCCACCTCTTGGCCATGTCGTGTCTGCCATGCCTCTTCGGTGGTAAAGCACAAGATAGGCGCGAACCAGGCGGTCAGACAGATAGTGAGCTGATCGAGAACGGTTCGGCTGGCCCGCCGGACCAAGCTGTCCGGTCGATCACAATAAAGTGAGTCCTTGCGAATATCGAAATAGAGAGCCGACAAGTCCAACGTACAGAAATTAAATAACTGGGTGAAGATGCGCCGCAAGTCGAAGTCGTCATAGGACTTTCGGACGACAACATCGAGCTCCGACAAGCGATGCAACACCCAGCGTTCAAGCTCCGGCATGTCGGCAATGTCAACCTTTTCACTGTCTTCGAAACCGCCAAGATTGCCCAACATGTATTTCAACGTATTTCGTATCTTTCGATAAGAGTCCACATTGGCCTTGATGATCTCCGGGCCGATGCGCAAATCTTCCGAATAATCCGAGCTGGCTACCCAAAGACGGAGAATCTCGGCGCCGTTTTGTTTGATGATATTTTGCGGCGCCACCACATTGTTCAATGATTTGGACATTTTTCGTCCCTGCTCATCCATCACAAACCCATGGGTGAGGACGGCCTCGTAGGGGGCGGACCCACGCGTGCCACACGATTCCAAAAGCGAAGAATGAAACCAGCCACGGTGTTGATCCGATCCTTCAAGATATAACGAAGCGGGCCATTTCAGGTCGTCTCTTTGTTCCAAGACAAAGGCATGGCTGGAACCGGAATCGAACCAGACATCAAGGATATCCATAACCTGTTCGTAATCGTCCGAATTATAGTCGGGACCAAGGAACCTCGATGGATCGGAGGCAAACCAAGCATCGGCCCCTTCGGCCTCAACAGCGGCGACAATACGGTCATTGACCGCTTCATCGCGCAATAATTGGCCTGTATTTTTGTTGACGAATACGGTCAGCGGCACGCCCCAGGCACGCTGGCGCGAAATTACCCAGTCGGGCCGATTTTCGATCATGGCATAGATGCGGTTGCGCCCTTGGGGCGGCACCCAGCGCACCTGGTGAATCGCCTTGAGCGCCGTTGCCCGAAGGTCATTGGTTGCCATACTGATGA
>SMXP01000041.1 GCA_004356335.1 Alphaproteobacteria bacterium
GTGGCTTGCGGGCTGGTCAATCTCTACATGGCCAGGCGCATGCTTTTGCGACCGGCATAGGGACAGTTGCGTCTACTCGATGCCGAACATGTAATATAGCACGCGATGGTGACCTGAAAACACCGATCAGTGCCATTGGCACCACAACCTGTCCAATAATTGAGACGTCATAACGGATTAACGTATCAATACGAATTAATCAGACTTTCCCTAGCCAAATACGCTCGAGAAACGAGCATTGAATCGGAATCAAACTAAGCCTACGGCATGGATTTTCCCCACTGCAAAAAGGAAATGGCCTTATGGGATGGTATCAAAGAAACATTTTTCCAATACTTATCGATCGTGGCATGCGCAATCCGGTCATGACCGAGTACAGACCCAAAATCGTGCCCCAAGCATCTAAAACGGTTTTGGAAATCGGAATTGGTTCCGGTCTTAATATCCCGCATTATAGCAATATCGATCGTCTCTATGGTCTTGAACCGTCAAAGGAACTGCTTAAAAAGGCGGCACATATGGTCCAGTCGGCCGCTTTCCCGGTGGATCTCTTAGAGGCTCCGGCTGAGGATATTCCGCTTGAAGATCATAGCGTTGACACTGTGTTGAGTTCCTGGACACTTTGCTCAATCCCGGAAATAAAAGCAGCCCTGAAAGAAATGCATCGCGTGCTAAAGCCCCAAGGCCATTTCATTTTCATTGAACACGGGCAAGCTCCTGATAGTCAGACAAGAGGATGGCAAGATCGGCTTGCTCCCATATTCCGTACATTAGCGGGATGTAATCTGAACAGAAAGATAGACGACTTGATCGTCGATGCCGGTTTCCAAATTGAGACCCTTGAAACGCGCTATTTAAAGGGGCCTAAATTTCTTTCCTATCACTTCATTGGCCGGGCTCAACCTAACGATTCATCGTTTTTTGCGGCATCCTAACGACTGAAGGGGCAAGAATATGATCGAGCAAAATAAGATTGTCTTTTCGACCGACTTTTCCGATGCCTCCCTGGCTGCCTTGTCATAGTCGCCTTGATTGCGCTTAAAGTGAATCAGAACATGTTCCAAAAACGTTAGGACAAGTTTTCTTCCACCATGGCCTTGATCCAGTCGGCGAAACGCGGGTTTTGTATGAGGCCGGTAGCGTTAAACTTGACGTCGAGTCCCTCCACGTCACGTTGAAGCCGGCCCGTGAGGCTGCCTTGCGTCATCGAATTGGTAACGACGATGACATCCATTCCTTGATCCCTCGCCTCTTTGATCCAACCACGGATTTTTACCACATTTTCTGCTCTTTCATCGGGCGGTAAATCGTCTTGCACATTCCAATACTTGACGTCTTTGAATCCACCGCCCTCTTGAATGGCCTTGGCATGAATCGCCATAATTGCAAGATCCAGTTCGTTTTCTTCCGGAGTCATCGGTCCATGTCCCATAATAAAGACCAGCTCGTTTGCCGGATCGATGCTGAGCTGCTGTGCATGCTCAAGCATGATTTCTCCCATGATCGGGTGCGTCGTGGGCGTGGGTCCCCAAATCAGTTCGGCGTTGCTTGTGACCCGCGGCACCGACAAGTACGATGAATCGTCCCGCCGTCCGAATATATATTGCCATTGCCGTTGGAGCGAGTTGGTATCACCGGTTTCCGTGCGCAGCACCAGGATTTTCTTTGCGCCAGCCGCTTCCAAGCTGTCGATCGTCGTTTGAATGTGTTCGGAGCTCATCATGGCCATGCCAAGACCATAGCCCGTGGGATAATCACTGGAAATGACATCGAACCGATCCATCCATTGCTGATTGCCGTCGTCAGTATAACCGTGCGCCATCGCGAGCACGCCTACGTCGCCGACAATAGTGGCATCGCTTAACATGCCGCCTAAATTACGCATCCGCGACATACTTTCGATGATTTGCTCGTCCGTATATTCTTTATAAAGGGGGACTTTGGAGCGCAGCTCGGCAAATTGCTCATCCGTCATCATGTGATCGTTCTGTTGATGTACGGTGTGATCCTCCTGAGAAATGGCCTGTGGGACGCGTGCAATACCGATCGCGAATATACCTGCCACCAAAACACTTAAAACAACACGTTCCAGCCGAACAGAAAAAGGATACTCGAATGGTGTCATCATATTTTTCCTTTGCGTGTGATTTGTGCCTATCACCTGGCCCTCAATTGCTCTCAACTTTGCTTTAGGGCTTCGTTTACAGCATGCTCGATCCAATCTTGGAACAGAGGATGACGCATCGTGCCAGTCGTGCTGAATTCGTAATCCAACCCCTCGAGATCCCTATTGATTTTGCGGTGAACACTGCCGGTGGTGAGAAGATTGCTGACAACAAGGACCTGCTTTCCTTCGGCGGCTGCGGTTTCGACCCAATTGCGAAATCTGGTGACGTTTGCCGCGCGAATAGCACGCGGCGCATCATCTTGAAGCGTAATCACCTTGATGTCGGAAAAATCACTCTTTTGACGCATATGGTCGGCATAGCCTTCAAGGATAACCAGCTCCTTTTCGTTCAGGTCAGCATCGGTCGGTCCATGAGACACGACAATCACCAGTTCATTTTCAGGATCCGTGCTCATTTGTTGAACATTATCCAGCATAATATCGGCAATGATCAGACTATCCGATTGCGGCGGCGCCACCACTAGATTTACATCGGGCGTTACTTTTGGAACATCCAAATAGGCAGAATCATTTCCACGATCAAATATATAGTCCCATTGCTTCACCAAATTGCTGGTCGGCGTAAAACTCGTATAAATGAGCACAATCGTCTTTGCGCCGGCCGCGACAAGATCATCTACCGCGGATTGGATGTGTTCAGATGTCATCATCGCCATACCGTAACCAACGGCGGTCGGGTAGGTCTTTGAAATCGGGATCATTGCTTCCTTGAATTGCGTGTCACCGGGCTCGTTGAAGCCATGGGCTAAGGCGAGTATGCCAATGTCACCTTGGACCGTTGCATCGCTGACATAGACGTTATGATTGGGGCCCATCCGTTCCATACTGTTTATGATATCTTCATCCGTGTACTCTTGGTACAGTGGAATCTTGGAACGAAGGACGGCAAATTCCTCAGCCGTTATTTGGTGCTGATGCGCTTCATTCTGTGATTGATCTTCTTGCGCAAAAAGAGTGCCGCTAAAGCCCAGTAAAAATGCCGTCGCAATAAGAGTTATAGAAATGGCGGCGGCGTGTCCTTTAAAGCCGATCTTTTTTGTCGTCAACATCATTGTTCTCCCTCAATTTCGGTAGATATACCCCAATAATCCCCTTGGCCGTAAGCAATCTTGATCCGCTTGCATCCAAAGCGTTCTCGTCTCGCCGTTTCCGGCCGTCGTCTCAAACATCCTATGGCAAGATTGAGCCAATAACACCGACGGCGCCAGAGATATAACAAGAGCAAGGCATATTAGAGACAAGCTGCTTCATGCGGTCATCATAAAACACCGGGCGTGTCGCGTAAACAGGATATGACTTCCCTGGAATCGGCACGTCAACACCAGGAACCAAGGGCCTGTTGTGTTATTATGACTCAACCTTGGCGTTAATGAAGGCATTGATCTCGACAAAATCGGCTTATGCCGATCCGAATTCCGGATAGGCTTCGAGCCCCAGCTCCGCGGCGTCGAGGCCGGCTTCTTCCTCTTCGGCATCGACGCGGATGCCGACAGTCGTCTTGATGATGAACCACACGGCGCCGCTAACGAGAAAGACGAACACACCCACGGAGATCACGCCGATGAGCTGGGAGACAAAATTGCCGCTGCTGAAGATGCCGACGGCAAGCGTGCCCCAAATGCTCGCCACCAAGTGCACGGGGATGGCGCCCACCACATCGTCTATTTTGAGTTTGTCGAGCAGGGGAACCGCGAATACGGCAAGCGCGGCGCCGATGGCGCCAACCACAATTGCCACAAGGTGGTTTTGCAGATCGGGTCCGGCGGTGATGGCGACCAGACCGGCCAGCGCGCCGTTCAGGCACATGGTGAGGTCCATTTTGCCGTAGAGCGCTTGGGTCAAAGCCATGGCGGTGACCACGCCGGTATTGCCGAAATTGTCGGGCGAATAAAAAACCCCGGCCGACAACTCACCGGGCACATTAAAACCGTCTTGTGCCATGCCCATGGACGGCATGAAGGCAGCCGACAACCCGTATATGAATAGAAGTAATTTGTTCTTCATAACCCCTCCTGCCCGACCACTATTGAGACGACGATGAGAAGTTCACCGTCGCCAACACAATTGCAGGAAGGAGGCCAGATGTTTCCGGCGGCGTTTTTTGGAGATAAAAATTAAATGAGTGATTTCAACAAGTTATGGCGAAATATAACGACGACCTAGTGCCATTCAGCGCATCAAAAATACCCTGCACAATCGCGCATCATTTGAGTGATTAGATGCACAAAAAATGTGCAAAACATTTGTTGCAAAATCCGCCATGACCTTGACTTCCGGATCTTGAGAAGGAGGGCAGGTCAGCCATCCGGTCAGATATGGATAGCGGTTTCGCGATTGCGCATGTTCGTTTACAATTAGCCCGATTTTCGATGCTATTGGGGGATAGTGACAGTATGACTCTAGCAAATTTAGTTCGTGCGAGATGGTTGATATGAGGGGGAAGGTAACCTTCCCTCCGTTCTGGTGGCCTATCTATGTGCTGCAACATGATTGTACGAGCCCTCCGGGTGTTGCCGGCAAACGTGCATAAGAAAGATGTCCATGAAATTGTCTCATTTAACAAGACGACAAACATTAACCGCATTGCTTGCCGGCAGCGGAACGTCAATCCTGGGGTGCGCGGAACCTTTCATTGAAGAGCCCACCGACGCCACCTTCTTACACGGTGTCGCCAGCGGCGATCCGAGGATAGATGCGGTCATCCTCTGGACTCGAGTGACAACAAACGCGCGGACCGAGGTACCTGTCCATTGGGCTATCGCCCAGGATCCCGAATTTTCAAAAGTAGTTCGGTTTGGCAAAACTCAAACCTCCGCTTCGGCTGATTTCACCGTAAAGATCGACGTTCAAGAGCTTAAGCGGGGCGAAATCTATTATTACCGATTTAAAGTCGGGGATAAATATTCACCTGTCGGGCGCACCAAAACGTTACCCTCATCCGACGTGGAGAAAATATCTTTAGCAATTGTCTCTTGTTCTCATTATGCCTTCGGGTATTTCAACGTGTATAGAGAATTAACCCGTCATAATGACCTTGATGCCGTCATTCATCTTGGCGATTACATTTACGAAGCCGGTGCTGAAGGATATGGCGGAGAGATAGGTAAGACACTGGGGCGCCAGCATCAACCGGCAAACGAACTTTTGACTCTTCAAGATTACCGCCAGCGATTTGCGCAATATCGCACGGATCCTGACTTGCAAGCCGCGCATGCGAGCACCCCATTCATCACCATCTGGGACGACCACGAAACGGCGGATAATGCCTGGGCCTCGGGAGCCGTTTATCATGACCCGAAAACCAAGGGCGATTGGACCGAGCGGCGCAATGCCGCCTTACAGGCTTATTATGAATGGATGCCGATTAGAGACCCTGAACCGGGACAATTATTCTATCAATTGCATCGAACCTACGACTTCGGAACGATTGCTTCGCTGCATATAATTGAATCGCGATTGACAGCGCGATCTCAGCAGGTGAGCTATTCCAAGGACATGGTCTATAAAACGACACCGTTTGATTTTTCGGATCCGAAAAACCCCAAGCCCATAAGGAATGAAGCATATTTAGCTACCCTTCCCGCCGCACTCGTGCGTTATGTCAAAACGCCTTTCGATATGCGTGGGGATATACCGATACCTATTCTTGACTACGGCCAAATAGAGGCTTTTTCCCTAAACGGATTGCCGGAAGGATTTGACTATTCGCCCGATCTCGAGACATTCAGAAGGGATGTTCTGGGTGATGAAAACCGACAAATGCTGGGGGCCAGGCAGGAAGCTTGGCTGGCAAAGGAACTAAGGGACTCACGAGCAAAAAATATATCCTGGCAAATTTTGGGCAACCAAACGCTGATGGTGCGCATGGACGCCCCCTATCTTGTCGATGCCTTTCCCGAAGAGCTCATTGCCGATGCAAAAAATAATAACCCTTACGTACGCGACTGGCTCGATGTCACCCGCTACGGGCTACCCATCAATTCCGACTCCTGGGACGGTTATCCGGCAGCACGGAAAAGAGTATTCGATATTGCTCGCTCCACGAACGCAAATCTTCTGGTTGTGGCCGGCGACACACATAATTTCTGGGCCAATGAACTTCATGATGAAACAGATGGCAAACGCATTGGTGTTGAATTCGGAACCAGTAGTGTCACGTCTATGGGAGGCTATGAATGGTTGGGTGATGCGCCCGAGATATTTTCAATCGCGGAACAAAAGATGATGGAGAAAAATAAAGCCGTTCGCTTTTTTAACGCCCGGGACCGTGGGTACATTCATTTGGAATTAACAAGCGATAAGGCACATGCCAATTTCATCAAGGTCGATACCGTAAGATCTCGGAAATATACGGCCGATCGCCTGAAACGCTTCACCGTGACCATCGATAGTCCGGGCAACATTTCCGCGCCGGAAGAAGACCGTTAGGCCAACCCAATGACGCCAGGTAAAAATGAGCGGAAACCCGACGAAATTGAGAGTGGATAGAATTTCCGATAGGAACAAGCTAAAGTGTTTCCAGGAAAAGTGGGTACCGGTTTTCCGTCCGGAAACACTCTAGAACATGATCTTTCGCCGGGAGACCCTTTCTTGAGTTTGAAGGATCGGAGAGTGAAAATTGACGTCATCTCTGTTTACACGCCGCGGCGTTATCGTTTCCGGATTGGTGGTCGGCGGTGGTCTAGCGGTCGGTTATTTCACGCGCGCAAACAGAGGCAACGTTGAGCAAAACTTCTCCTTTAATGCTTGGATTAAAATTGCGCCCGACGATATTGTCACTTTTTCTGTCCATCGCGCAGAGATGGGCCAAGGGGTGACGACGTCGTTGCCGATGATGCTGGCGGAAGAACTGGATGCGGACTGGTCCAAAGTGCGATACGAGTTCTCCGGCGTAAATAAAGAATATTACAATTTTGGCATGCTTCCCGGTGGCGGCCGGCCCTTCGGACCCATCGAAAACGACCCGCAAGCCGCAGCTCGCACGGAAGCCTTGCGTCAAATATTTCGCAAACAGGGCCTGTCGATCACAGTTCGCTCCTCAAGCATTATCGATGCCCACGATACCTTAAGGCCAGCAGGGGCGGCTGTGCGGGCCATGTTGATAGGGGCTGCGGCCAAGAAATGGGGCGTTGCCGATGAGAGCCTGACCACCGATAAAGGCTGGGTCATGGACGGATCCGGCGACCGCCGTGCCTCGTATGGCGAGCTGGCCGATGCGGCGGCAAACGAGACCCCGCCGTCAGATCCGCCATTGAAGGACCCCAAGAACTACCGAATTGTAGGAACCAATGTGCCACGCCTAGACAGCCCGGCAAAAGTCAACGGATCGGCTCAGTTCGGCATAGATGTCACTCTGCCCGACATGCTTTACGCCAGCGTCAAACAAAGTCCCGTTTTTGGCGCCAAAGTGAAAAATTATAACGCACAGGAAGTGGCGGCCCTTCCTGGGGTGGAAGCGGTTATAGCCGTTGGCGACGACACGGTGGCGGTCATCGCCAATAGCACGTGGCGAGCCATGAAGGCAATTGAACAGCTCGACATCACATATATCGATGGCCCGACGGATCCCATGGATAGCGCCACCTTATTTGAGAAATATGTTCAGGCGTTAGATGATCCCGATCCCGTTGTGTTTGCAGAGGAAGGCGATGTGGACGCGGCGTTTTCCGATGCCGAGACGGTTG
The DNA here is from genome assembly GCA_004356335.1 of Alphaproteobacteria bacterium. Taxonomy (GTDB): domain Bacteria; phylum Pseudomonadota; class Alphaproteobacteria; order SMXP01; family SMXP01; genus SMXP01. The sequence goes on from SMXP01000041.1 coordinate 7,873, forward strand.
TGGACGCGGTTTACGATCTTCCTTTCCTCGCCCACTTCTGTATGGAGCCGATGAATTGTACGGCGCTGGTGAACAACACTAAAGTGGAAGTTTGGGCCCCCACGCAATCAAATACCCTCACCCAACAAATAGCCTCTAAGACGGCGGGTGTGCCTGAAGATAACGTAACGGTGCACACCACCTTCTTGGGCGGCGGTTTTGGCCGGCGCGCGGAAGCCGATTTTGTGCGGCACGCTGTGACGGCGGCGATGGCCGTACCCGGCCGACCGGTCAAACTTACCTGGTCGCGGGAACAAGACGTACAACATGATACGTACCGGCCTGCAGCGGTGAGCCGGTTCCGGGCGGGGCTGGATGGCGCGGGCAATATCATCGCGTTCACCAATACGATGGTGAGCCAATCCATCTTAGCCAGTTCGTTTAAACGTTCGCCTAATTCGCGCGGCGGCGATGCGAGAAGAGACCGCGACGTTACTTTGGGCGTCATCAATCTAAAATACGACCTACCCAACACTCGCATTGCCTATGTTCCATGGACGTCGGACGTGCCCGTGGGATATTGGCGGAGCGTCAACAACTCTGTTAACTGTTTTTTTGCCGAGAGCTTCATTGATGAATTGGCCCATGCGTCCAATGCCGACCCGTTAGATTATCGTCGCGGTCTGCTTAAAAGCGAGCCTCGGATGGTAAAGATATTGGACGAGCTTGCCGACAAGTCACAGTGGCATCGGCCGCTTGGTCCCGGCCGGGGCCGGGGCATGGCTTTCAGTGATAACCACGGCACGACTTTGGCCGAGGTTGTCGAAATATCCCTGAACGACAATAACGAACTCACCATAGATCGTGTGGTCTGCGTCATCGATTGTGGGATTGTGGTCCATCCCGATATCGTCATCGCACAAGTCGAGGGAAGCATCATCGAGGGTCTTGGAGCGGCGTTGTATGGCGAGATCACGCTGACGCAAGGACGCGTCGACCAAAGCAATTTTCATGACTATGGCTTCATGTCTTTGGCCCAATCGCCAAAAATCGAAGTATATTTGCTGCCGCAAGGCAAGCGACCCGGCGGCGTCGGCGAGCCGGCGGTTCCTCCGGCAGCCCCTGCACTGACAAATGCGATCTTCGATGCCACGGGCAAGCGCATTCGCTCTTTACCCATAAAGAAGCATGACTTCTTGATTATATGACGCGCGATCGGCAA
>SMXP01000006.1 GCA_004356335.1 Alphaproteobacteria bacterium
GCTCTAGATTCCCAGTTTGGTCGCGTTTCCGGACGGAAAACCGGGTCCACTTTTCCTGGAAACGCTCTAGTCGCTTGAGGCGGCATTTTGTGAGGACGAAAATGAACGATGTTAAATCAAACAGCGACGTCACGGCGGAGATCCAACAGGTCATTAAGCAAACTGAAGCCAATTGGAATACACAGGATTTTTCTACGGTTCTAGACCTATGGGACCGCGACGAACCCGAGCCTTATTATTTGGCCGAGGAAAGGGACGAATGGCTGATAGGTTGGGATCAATTAAATGGCTACCTCAACCCGCCCGTGCGCAATCCCGCAGTCGAGGCCTTGCGTCTGGACATTTCGAATATACGCGTTAAGCAAATCGCATCGGATCTTGCCTTTGCCGTTTGGGATTTGCATTTTGAAATGAAAATCAGAGGCCGGCCACCTTTGGGTGAGGACATCCGTGTTACCGGAATTTTTCGCAAAAAACCGGAAGGTTGGCGGTACATTCATTACGCTGAAGCTCCAATGGCATCCATGGTTTACATTCAAAAACTATTTGAAAGGGATGTGCGGCCAGAATTCGATGACATTTACCAGAAGGCTCTCAAGAAACGGACGTAAGCTATAAATGCTGCGGGGAAATCTACAGCTCTTCCCCGTTGTAACTTTTTCTTCATTTGCCGACCTGTTGACGGGATAAATAAATGCCGCCGATTTCACGCATAAAAAATTACTTAAGACGATTGCGGCCGGAGGATTCTGGACAATTCCAAGGAAGTCGGGACTCAAAGTCCGCCAAGCCGACAGCTTTCATTCATTTACCCAAAACAGGCGCCGCCGCGCTGTCATCTTATCTACGCAAGAAGTTGAACGTCACTAATGCTCTTATTATAAGCAGCCGACGAGAACTGGCTTTTATGCGTGATGATGAGCTGGCTCAACATGATTTCTTTGTCGTCCATACGAATGCGATGATCCTGAGACGGCTGCCCGAATGCCATAAAATCACCCTTCTTCGCGATCCGCTCGCCAGAGTTTTGGCATGCTATATCACATCCCGCAACGACCCCCGCGATACCGTAATGGCACGTCAGGCACGCCAGCTAAGTCTTTTCGAGTTCGTCTCGTCCGATCACCCCACTATTTCTGCAGCGATCGAAAATGTTCAGGTAAAGCGGCTCATTCTCGATCTTAGTCACGCCGAGCAGGCCCAGTCGCAGTTGTTATCTCGACTGAGCTCGGAGGAACTTATAGATAGAGCACGTGACTCGCTCGATCAATTAGATGCCGTGGGACGGTTAGAGAATATGAAGATCATGCTGAAACAACTACGTGATCTATACGCACTGGATACGACTGAGGATTTTCAATTCCCTAATGCCAACGTTCAAGACGTTGATACGGATAGTGTGGACAAGCGTGTCAAAAGAGTCATTCGACAGCGCACCAAGTTGGATCAACTGCTCTATGAAGAAGTGCGCGCGCGTTTTGGCTGATCTTGGTAAACCGGCGCAATACCCTGTTTAGTGGGAATTATGGGTTCTGGTAAGCCGGCGCCGATATCGATGAATTGATGAAATTTCCACTCTTGCCGAGTTGTCCGTTCTTGGGACATGAGAAGACTTTTATTTCGGCGGTTGAATGATCTGGAACTTTCAATCGCAAGGGAGACGATGAATCGCGGGACACCTTCACTATCGGCAAAGGGAAAACCGGACAGCTCGATAAAGCTTTGAGTTCCTTTTGTATATGTTTCTATGGAAATGGTCAGAAAGCCACAGGGGCAATCGAGAACCGACATCAGGTTCTTCCAGAACGGGCTTTCCTCACCGGCATTTAAGTAAGCTTCCAGCTTATGACCGGTGATGTCCGCGCCGCGCCGCCGGACGATTTCAGTCCCCACCAAACGAATGAGAAAAGACGTGTCTGAAATCTTCTCGAATATCATGATATAAGGCAAAAGATGTTTGAGTTGGCTAGGATCAAGCCGCGATTTCGCGGGCACCAATTCGTCTTTTCGCAGGCTTTGCCAATATTCTGCGAAGCTCGCGCTTTCTTTACGATCGAAGTTGATTCCGTCCATAGCCGACATGTCGCTCAGTCATTGTACCGATTATAGCGGGCGGTTACGGTATTTAACGGCTAAAGAGTTGCCAAGTGCTTAAGCCCGCTCGATCCGGCGAAAAGCCGAGAATACTGCCGATTTTGCCCATAACTCAGCCAGTGATCCGCAGAGCTTTGGGATTTTACTCTAAACTGTCTCAAATATGCCGGGCGATCAGATTGTAAACCGGCGCTCTAGCCTTGATGGCGTCCGTTGCCTTAATCGAAATCGCCGACGTGTTTGGAACATTACCGGCAATGATCGATCGAGTTGCCGATCGCGATGTCGCGCTGAGTAAATTGGTCAGTGCCTATGGGGTTCGGTTTGCAAGGACCGGCGATGCCAACGGCGGCGGCCGACCGGCAGGGCCTGTTCGCCGGTCAATCGTCGGACTACCTAATGGGCGAGAATCACGTCCCCGATTGTCGGTTCCTCAGGAAAATGCCAGTCTTTCTGTGCCGGTTCTTACCCTCCCTTTGAAGCAATGATAAGCGGGCAAGCACAGGCACCTATCTCGTTCTCAGGAACGCAAGTACAAATGGAGTTATGCCAAGATGTCCATTACGGCGGCCGATAGGCCCAACGTACAATTAAGGGGCCCTTACGATTCCCTCAGAGATTATGTTGCGGCCTTAGAGGCAATGGGCAGACTCGTCCGAATTGAAGAGATGGACCAAGATCGCTTTGAGGCGACCGCATTTGCCTATCGCCTCATTGAAAAACACGGCTTCTACGGCGCGCCGGCTTTTCTGATTGAAAGAATAAAAGTCGACGGCGAATGGTTGGATGGTCCCGTTATTTCAAACCTATATGGAGGATGGGATACCGAAGCCATGTCCTTTGGTGTGGAAGAGGTTACGACCGACCAAAACCAAATGTACCAGGCCACATTAAGCAAGCTTGCAAGTCAGACAGATGACAACGGCCAATTTAACAAAATAAAGCCCGTCACTATCAAGCACGAACATTCTCCGTGTAAGGAGGTGATTGTCACGGGTGATGACGTGAATATTCTCCAATATCCTTGGCTACAGAGCAATCCGGGAGATGCCGGACGCTACATCAATGCGGCCTCCATTATAATGGAGGATCCTGACCTTGGACGGAACGTTAGCACCCAACGATTTCAAGTGAAGTCTAGGAATAAGGTGGGCGTCAATCTTGAAGGTTTCCAACATGGCGGGTTTCTTTTGATGGCGGCCAAGAGAAGAGGTGAAAAAACAGCCAAGGCGGCGATCGTCATGGGGGTCGACCCGATCATCTTTTCCTTAAGCAGTTCGAAAATAGCCAAGCTCGGCGAAGACGAGTTGGAGTTGGCAGGAGGACTCAAGGGCAAACCAGTTGAGCTCGTGAAATGCGAAACCAATGACATTATGGTACCGGCCCATGCGGAAATGATCCTGGAAGGTGAAATTCCTCTAGATGATAAAGAGGAGGAGGGACCGTTCGCGGAGATTTATGGCTATATGGGGATGAAGGTTCCAAACAATTATTATATGAATATCGTGGCGGTCACCCATCGCCGGAATCCGTGGTTTATCAATTCGTTTGCTGGTGTGACCAAGCTTCATCATGCCATGCCCTCGGCAACAAGCGATTATCTCAAGCACAAAAGAATGATCCCCAGTTTGGTCGCGTATTATACGCCGCGAGAGGCCACCGGGATCGCAATCTTGAGCGTAAAGAAGCGGATTTCCGGGGTCGGGATGACCGCGGGTCTCCAGGCGGCGGCCAGCGGTTTTCTTGCCAAAGTGATCATTGTTGTTGATGAGGATGTCGACATATTCGACCTGCACAAAGTGCTCCATGCAGTGGGATCCAGGTGGCAACCTAACGATGCCAGTTTAATCATCCCCAAAATGGCTGCCATGCCTCTCGATCCGAGTTCGCCCATACGGGGCTTGACCAGTAAAATTATTATTGATGCGACAAAGCAATTCCCGGAGGAAGGCGGACCCCCGTCTTGGCCGGCCGTGTCGCGTCAATTGTTGGAGGAAGCCTGTCCCCAATTATTCGATCTAATCGATAGCAAGTGGGACGAATACTGGAAAGATTTCGAACAGTGAGCGATAAAACAAAGACTTAGAGTACGTTCCCTGATTCAATGAATTGTGAACGTGGTTTAGGAAAATTAGCTAAGGAGACATTCTGCCATGACGGCCATTACGTCCGATAGACAAAATGTGCAACCGACCGGCCCCTATGACTCACTGAGGGATTTCATTGCGGCTTTAGAGGCTGACGGCAAGTTGCTTCGCATTCCTGAGATGGATCAAGACGAATACGAAGCGACCGCCTTTGCCTATCAAATGATCGATAAAATGGGCGATGTCGATTCACCGGGTTTTCTTATAGAGCGCATAAAAATCGACGGAAAATGGTTCGACGGTCCCGTCATCGGGAATCTTTATGGTAGTTGGGCCGTGGAAGGCATGGTCTACGGCGTTGAAAATATCGTCGATGACCAAAAACTCATGTACCGCGCCGTTCTCGATAAAATTCTCGGAAATTTGGATGACGGCGGAAGCTGGAAAAAAATCAAGCCCACAGTGATTGATTACGCGAAAGCACCATGTAAGGAAATTGTCATTACGGGTGATGACGTGGACATTTTACAATTTCCGTTCATTCAAAATAATCCGGCGGACGCTGGGCGCTATATCAATACGGGTTCCATTATAATCGAAGACCCGAAGCTGGGACGCAATGTGGGCACCTATCGGTGCCAGATCAAAGGCAAGACCAAGATCGGCTTCAATCCAAGGCCGGGCCAAGATGGCGGCAGAATGATCAGAGCCATGAGGCGGCAAGGCCAAGAAAAAGTGCAGGTGGCCATCGCTCTTGGGGTCGATCCGATCGTGTGGTGCTTGAGCACCATGAAGATGACCCGTTTTGGCGAGGACGAGTTGGAAGTTGCCGGTGGCCTAAGGGGAAAACCCATCGAACTCGTTAAATGCGAAACAAGCGACATTTTGGTGCCGGCCAATGCCGAGATGATAATTGAAGGCGAAGTGCCGTTGCAGGAAAGTGAGGACGAGGGACCGTATGGTGAAATGTACGGCTATTTGGGTTTTATCAAACGCAACAACTTTTTCATGAACATCAAGGCAATTACTCATAGACGCGCGCCATATTTCGTAAATTCGTATACCGGAATCACCAACGATGCCCTGCATGCGCCGACTCTTGCGGGGTATCATCGAAAGTTTAAACCGCAAATTCCCAATTTGGTGGATGTCTATTCATATAGCAGCTCTCCGGGCATAATAATCCTCAGCATAGACAAAAGATTTCCAGGAGAAGGGATGGCTGCGGGACAGGTTGCCGCCGCGGGTCCCACCGCAAAAGTCGTTATTGTTGTGGATGACGACATCAATATCATGGATCCGCACGATGTGTTTCACGCCATGGCGGCGCGATGGCAACCGAAGGCGAGCATCATGATTCCGCAAACCAATATGTCGATGCCCGACCCCAGCGTCTTCTTGCGAGGCCTGAGCAGCAAGATGATCATCGATGCGACGCAGCAGTTTCCGGAAGAGGGAGGACCAGAGCACCAGGCAATCTTGTCACGAGATCTGTTCGAGGAGGGAGCCCCCAATGCCATTCCACAGGTCGTTGAAAAGTGGCAGAGCTATTGGGACGGCTTTGGCAAATGATCGTGTGCCGGAATCTCGATGAGCTGCTACCATGCCGCGCGCTCGCCCGTGTATCGATAGATTAATCCGCTGGTATCCGCATCGAAATTCTCTATTACCGTTATCATGGCCGCTATAGCTTGTTCAGGCGACATTTTCGGCACGTTCATGCCGGCTGCTTGATCGGTATCCACAATACCGGGCTCTAAAGTTCCGACAACGATTCCACGTCCCTTGACCGCCCGTGAAATCACCAGCATCGCCATATTCACCCCTGCTTTGCTGATGCGGTACGGCACAAGAATTCCGGGAAGTCTTTCGGCGGCGTTCAATGAACCCAAACCGCTGGTCAGAGTCATTATTTTCTTGTGCTCGCTTGCGGCCACGTGGCCGACGAATGCTTCGGCCATTTTCAAAGGGCCGGTGGTGTTTGTCGCAATTATGCGATGGTATACATCATAGTCGATGGCACCGAATGTTTGAGGTTGTTGCCCGGGATTGATGCCGGCATTGTTGAGCAACACGTCAATTGGGGTATCTTGATATTTCTTCGCTAAGGCATCGATCATTCCGTGATCGGTAACGTCCAGTTGTTCAATGATGATGTTTGGCTGCTCGGCCGCCAGCGCATTAAGGGCATGGGCGCCCGCGGGGTTGCGGCATGTTGCGATCACGGTCCATCCCTTGTCCGCATATTGGCGGGCAAACTCAAAACCGATGCCCCGGCTAGAGCCGGTAATGAGCACGGTGGATGCAAGGCTGGGTTCGATTGAACCGAAGGTTGCCATCAATCCTATCGCTATGATAGCGCCAAGAAGACTTAAGCCGTTTACCAAAGAAGTCTTGCTTTTGATCACGCGACTATTGCTAACTTGTTGAAATAATAGCACTTTCTTCTCCCTTCGCGGTCGCTCTTCGGGCCGCCGCCGGCCGCTAAATGCAAGATTATGACAAACGGAACGGTTTAAACCCGTTGTCTTGTCGGCGTGCCCGCGCTCCGGCAAACACGGCATTCCGCCTCAAATGGACATTTCGGACAGCTCTCTCATAGACTTATGTCGTGCTAAAGATCTGAGGTAAACTAGAACGACGACGGCATCGGGGTCATCGCCCCTATCCCTCAGTTTATCGAACCATTGTCACTAGGAATGTACGAGAGGCGCAAACAATGAAATCCAATTCGTCCGGTAGAGAGAATATCCAATTAACGGGTCCCTACGATTCCATGCGGGATTATGTGATCGCCTTAGAGGCGACCGGCAGATTGATCCGCATAAAGGAAATGGATCAGGATCAATATGAGGCCACCGGCTTTGCCTACCGTTTGGTTGAGAAGTATGGCTTTAACGAGGCTCCGGCCTTTCTTATTGAACGCGTCAAAGTGGATGGTGAGTGGATGGAAGGGCCGGTACTGGCCAACATTTACGGTCCTTGGGATTCAGAAGCCATGAGCTGCGGCGTCGAGAACGTCACCGAAGACAAACGTGAAATGTATCGCGCCGCTGTCCATAAATTTATTGGATTGGCAAATAAGAACGGTCAGTGGGAACCGGTTAAGCCTATCATGTTTGAAAATAGCAACCCTCCGTGTAAGGAGGTTATCATCAAGGGCGGTGATGTCGACATCCGAAAATTTCCTTATTTGAAATGTAACCCGGCCGACGGCGGCCGCTATGTCAATAGCGGTTCGGTGATTTTTGAAGATCCGGAATTGGGTCGGAACATGGGCACTTACCGGAGTCAGATTTTCAGTGCAACGCGGATCGGCATGAATCCCGAAGTTGGCCAGCATGGCTGGAGCTTCCTGATGGCGGCGAAAAAGCGCGGGCAAACGACGATGAAAGCGGCGATCATCGTTGGCAACGATCCCATCATGTGGGCCATGAGCTGTTCCAAGATCTCCCATCTCGGACAAGATGAATATGAAATGGCCGGCGTTTTCAAAGGCAAGCCGGTCGAATTGGTAAAATGTGAGACAAACGACATTTTAGTGCCGGCCAACGCCGAAATGATTATCGAGGGTGAAATTCCGCTAGACGAGCGGACAGAAGAAGGGCCTCACGCCGAAATGTACGGCTATCTCGGACGGAAACGAGACGCCAATTTCTTTATGAACATTGAGGCTATTACCCATCGGCACGATCCGTGGATTTTCAACAATCATACAGGCGTCATGCGCGGGTTTCACACGGCGGCCATGGATGCCTATAGTCACCTTGCTTACAAGAAAACAATCAGAAATTTGGTCGCCATCCATAGCATTAGCAATTCACCCGGCATTGTAGCTGCGAGCATCGATAAAGGCTTTGCCGGGGATGGCTTGGCCGCAGGGCAACAGATCGCTGCGACCCACTTTGTCTCGAAGGTGATCGTCATCGTCGATAAGGATGTCGATGTGTTCAACACCGAGGAAGTCCTGACCGCCATTGCCACGCGCTGGCAGCCGGATCCGGCAACCTTGATTATTCCCCATGCGCGCACCACGTTTTTGGAGCCTAGCGCCGTCACGCCCCGCGTCACAAGCAAGATCATCATCGATGCAACCAAGCAATTACCGGAAGAAGGCGGGCCCGCCCATTGGCCTGCCGTGTCTAGAGAACTCTTGACGGATAGTTGCCCGGAAGTGTTCGATCTAGTCGACGGTAAGTGGGACGAGTTTATGGGCGACTTCGAGAATTAGAGCATTTTCGAGCGAAGTGGACACCGGTTCGCGTTAAGAAAATGCGACCAAACAAGGACTCAGAGCATTTTCGAGCGAAGTGGACACCGGTTCGCGTTAAGAAAATGCGACCAAACAAGGATTTAAAGCGTTTTCACGAGTCTGTTAAGTTCGGAAACGCTTTAAGGCTTGAACGGTTCGCTTGCGTCCGCCTATGAAAGATTAGGTGTAAGGACGTAATAGCCATGCGAAGCTTCTTTTTGCCCGGCCGGTCAACCGTTCACGGTGTCAACGGTGTTTGCGCCACATCCCATCCTTTGGCGTCTTTGGCGGCCATAGATATTCTGCGCGAAGGCGGCAATGCCGTGGACGCGGCTATTGCTGCCAGTGCCGTATTGTGCGTTGTCGAGCCCATGTCGACCGGCATTGGGGGCGATTGCTTCGTGCTTTATGCACCAAGGGGTGGCCCCGATATTATTGGTCTCAATGGCTCGGGCCGGGCGCCAATGACCCTCAGCGCGGATCAATTGCGGGCACAAGGGATCGCTGCCATAGACCCTCTTTCGGTTCATGGGGTGACCGTGCCGGGCGCCGTGGATGCTTGGCATCGCTTGATGGAACAGCACGGGCGGCTTGGTTTGGAACGTGTGCTTCAGCCCGCTATTGGACACGCGGAACAGGGCTTTGTCGTGACGCCTGTGGTCGCCGGCTATTGGGACTATCTGGTACCGGTCATCGAAACCACGCAAGCCGGCCGGGCCCATTGGCTTTTGCATGACCGCGCACCGCGAGCGGGCGAACTTTTCCGCGCCCCAGGATTGGCAAAGGCGCTGCGCGCAATCGCAAAAGATGGCCGATCTGCGTTCTATGAAGGCGAACTGGCGGAAGAATGCGTGACTTGTTTGCAAGCCGCCGGCGGCCACCATAGTCACGCGGATTTTGCCGCCACCGAAGCAAGCGACGTCGTCCCGCTGACCTCCGATTACCGAGGCCATGGCGTTGTCGAATTGCCCCCCAATGGCCAAGGTCTTACAGCGCTTTTGCTTTTGAATATTCTGGAGACCTTTGATTTGGAAGAGTTGGCGCCATTCGGACCGGAGCGAATCCATCTTCAAATCGAGGCACAAAGACTTGCCTATCATCTCAGAGACCAATTTATTGCCGACCCGGATGTGAGCGACGTGCCGGTCGAGCGGTTGATCGACAAAGAGACGGCCAGACATTTGGCCAGGCAAATCAAGCCGGACATTGCCATGGTCCATGTGCCCGATGGGGCGCCGTTTGGGTCGGATACGGTATATTTGACGGTGGTCGACCGCGATCTCAATGCTGTCTCGTTCATCAATTCGCTTTATATGGGCTTCGGCTCGGGCCTCGTCACACCGAACACGGGAATCGTTTTCCAAAACCGCGGCGCGTGTTTCGTGCTCGACGAGGGGCATCCCAATCGGTTAGAGGGCGGCAAACGGCCGTTCCACACGATCATACCGGGGCTGGTCTGTCATACACAGGGCCCTTATGAAAATAAGGTGTCCATGTCTTTTGGAGTGATGGGCGGTGACTATCAGCCCATGGGTCATAGCCACGTGCTCAGCAATATGATTGATTTCGGCATGGATGCCCAAGAGGCGCTCGATGGCCCCCGCGTCCTACACACCGGCGGACTGATCGGTTATGAACCCGGCTTGCCGGCCCAGACCGTCGAACAATTGCGAGCATGGGGCCACCAATTAGAGCCGGTGACGGCGCCTTGGGGCGGTGGGCAGACCGTCCAAATCGATTGGCGGCAAGGCACGCTTATCGGCGCGTCGGACCCGCGCAAGGACGGCTGTGCCCTGGCCTACTGATGGCCTGCCACAGCCTCGGATAAGCTTAGAGCGCATTCACAAAAAGTGTACGCGGTTTTTGGGTTCGAATGCGCGACCAATAACGAATCTAGACCACGTTCCCTGATTCAATGAATTGTGAACGGGGTCTAGCTGTTGCGAAGATAATGATGCCGCGTCGGAAAAGTCTGCTTGAGGGCCATATAAGAGGCGTCCGGCTCCGCTTGACCGTTCGACGCAGGGAGATTTGCACTGGCCTCGAGCAATGCATCCAGTCGTTTTTGCGTATCCGGATGCCCGGCAAACAAGGAGGTGGTGCCTTTGGCCTTTTTGGGCACCGTATCAAGAAGTGTCTGATAAATACCGCAGCCTTTTCGTACGTCATGCCCCGTCTTAGCGAAAACGGACAAAATATGCTGATCGGCTTCCAATTCGTTCTTGCGCGAGTAAGAGGATGTCACCAGGCGCAACATCGGCCCCGCGGCCACGCCAACGCCGGCAGCAGAAAGAGCGCCGGCGGTGCCGCCCAACTCGCTGACCAAAGCTCTTTGAACGGTTCCTGACAGGCCATCGGCAAACGAACTTTTCTTCATTTCAGACAGCGCATGACTGTACTCTGCGTGGCCCATTTCATGGGCGATGACAGCCGCAAGCTCGTGTTCGTTGTCGACATAGCGCAGAAGACCCTTGTTTACGCCGACTTTTCCGCCGGGTAACACCCAAGCGTTGATTTGATCGTTATCGATCACTGTAATTTCCCAGGCGAAGTTTTCCCGTGTCCCGGTGTCGAATAGCGGCACGCTGAATCGGTCCAAATCCGCCTGGATCGAACGATTGGCATAGGCCCCACCTGACACGTCAACAAGAGCGCCATAATAAGTGTTACCGATTCGAATTTCATCTTCCTCACCCAAAGTGAGGCCCTTCAGCATTTTGCCGATATTCTTGATATCGTCGGTGCTGAACCCGCCGATCGAAATCTGCGCGCGGACAGCTTTGGCACCCAACAATCCCAAGCCAATCACAGCGCCCGTTACAAAGCGACGTGACAGAAAAGCCTTCGAATCAGTCATCTCATTGGTCCTCGCTAGAGCGCATTCAGGAAAAGTGGGTACCGATTTTCCGTCCGAATGCGCGACAAAACAAAGACTTAGAGCACGTTAGGGATGCCATCTTTTGTCAATGCGCTCTAGCCATCACTTCGTCGTAAGGATGACGGTGCCATCCCAATCTGAATCCGGCGGCGTCTCGGCGAAGGCTTGCGCGCGCTCGCGATAGACCCGGGCCACAGGATCGTCATGTGCAATCTTATCAAATTCAATTCGCGCTGTCTCGAATTCTCGTGACAGGTATAAATTCAGCGCCCCTTCAAAGATGCTCAGCCGATCGAAAATTTCAGCCGGTATTTCGTCTCGAAAACCGACAATTTCAAAGATGCGCACCGCCTGGCTTCGGCCGGCGACAATGACCTTGTCGATCATCCGTGTCACGAGGCTATCGCCGATTTCATCGACCAGATCCTCCGATGCCAGGATGGCAGTGCCGTAATTTTTGTTGGCACTTTCAAGGCGAGCCGCGAGATTGACGGAATCGCCAATGACCGTGTAATTGAAGCGTTCCTCCGATCCCACATTGCCCGCCACGGCATCGCCCGCGTGAAGACCAATTCTGAGTTGTTCAATGGTTGACGATGAGGTGCGTCCATCAACTTTCCATTGTTTGAGAGCGGCACAACACCTAACTGCCGCCGACGCGGCCGCCAACTCAAGGCGTTCGCCACTTATGGGGGCTCCCCAGACCGCCATGATGGCATCACCGATATATTTGTCCACGTAACCGCCTTCCGCTTCGATGAGTTCGGAAAACTTCGTCAAATAATCATTCAGCAAGCGGACTAAAGATTCCGGTTCATCGGACATCGCCTCGCTGAGACTTGTGAATCCGGCCAGATCGAGAAACAGAACCACGACCTGACGCCGCTCTCCGCCAAGCTTGAGAAGTTCGGGGTTTTCCGCAAGTTGATCGACAAGATGAGGGCTGAGATAGTGGCGAAACGCATGGCGTATCCAGCGCCTTTGCTGATCCTCAAAAAACACCCGATATGAATAGAGAATCAGATAACTCGAAAGCGCTAGACCGAACCACAAGAGATAAGGCAATACGAGGCCATTCAATAGAGCAAGAACGGAAATGATCCCTATGGCGATCACCGATCCAAAAAGAAGCCCGAGACCTTTGAGGGGTTTGAGTTCCAAGAATCCCCAAGCCAACATAGCCAGACCTACAATCGCGATTATTGTATTTAAGGTCGAGGAAAGTAACTTTGGCGCTGTTCCGCTCAGGATGGTTTGAACGGCGAGTGCGTGCAAAAAAACGCCCGGCACACTTTGCCGATGAATTTGTGGTGCCGGGATAGTGCTTTGATTGGCACAGGATAAATTTATTATGTTCGGTTGATTAGGCCGGGAAAAGCGATTTGCCGCCATATGCCGATCTTCCACATCAAGCCAAGTACCGAACAGAACAATCCGATCACCGAATAACGCCTCCATTTGCTCTGTAGGGGCGTCGCCGCATTCATAGAGATCGGCAATGCGATAAACCGGAATGGTTGCCGGCGACATGAAATCGATCAAAAAGTCTTCTTCTTTAATTGTTCGATTGGTGCGCCGAACAAGTTCGTTGGCAAAGGAAAGCACGCTATCGCCGTTCTCGAGACGAAATCGACCGGGATAGTCCCGGATCACCCCATCGATGTCGGGCGTGAATTGCAGCGGGCTCACATTGTTGGCTCCACCCACAGCCAGAATTTGCCCTTCATAAGGGGCAATCACTTGATCCGAGAGCCGCACTTCGCCCAAAACCAATCGCCCGTTACGTCCCAATTCAAAAATCGATCGCAAAAAAGGGCGATCGAAGCCAGGCACAAGGTCGGGTATGGCCAGGGTTTTGGGAAATATAATGTCGAAACCGACAATTGCCGCGCCGCTTGCCGACACGATATCGAGCACCTGTGCGAGATAGGGTGTCCAGGCGACTTCGGGTATTTCGCTAAACGGCGGTCGGTTGTGGGTGGCCTCGTCGATGACCACCAAGGCAATGTCCGTATCTATCGCCTCAGGTTCGGATTGCCGTAGCCACCTTGCCGCAGGCAAAAGAAAATCGATACCTAACCCGGCCGAATAATTAAATGCCGGCCAACTTGCCAGTATGGTTCCGAAACCGACAACTCCAACTGCCAGAATATAACGCCAGCGTCGTGCGGATTGCCATTGGTCAATCAAGGGCAACCAGCCTGTTCATCAAATCGTCGGGAATTTCCAAATTGGGATCGATGGAAAAAACGCCGCTCACCGTGTCGCCATTGACCAGCTCGGCAACAGCGCGATAAGGCATTCCGGTGTCGAAAGCGGGTGCATCGTCCGGATAGGCAAGATAGGAGCCTTGCGTTGTTCCTTGCCATAAGAATCGGCTCGGGTTTGCATCCATGTAGAATATCTTTATGGTGGTGACATCCGTATCCTTCGCGTTCTTCGGCGGCTGCCATTTGAAAATCGGATGTGGACTAGGCAGCGCGTATTCCTGCCATTCATCGGCGGGAAAAGGCGAGACGCGTTTAACCGAGACACCCGCCTCTTTGGCATCGTCGTCTAGCGCGACATTTGCCGATCGACATATGCGTTGGTGTATATTCGATGTGCCGCCTTTTGTTACTTTGGCGCCGTCTTGCTTAATTTTCACCTGCCCACACGTTACCGTTTCGACCATACAGCTATCAAAATAGGACAGGACGATCTGACCGATCGGACGCAGGTCGATTTTGTCTCCTTCAAATGCGTAATCGAAGTCTTGAAGGTCGGATTTCGGAGCGTTGGTAATTTTCTCGATTAAGGCAACCGGCCGGTCAGACTTAGCAAGCGCAATCGATATCCACGTAACACAAATCAAAACGCAAAAGAGCCAGGCTACATACCTTTTGGATTGCGTCGTCATGTCGGTCATGGCCTTGACTCCCTGTGGCGGGCAATTCGTGGCTCATGCTAGCCCGTTCCACTCAAATCCACAAAGCCGCGAACACGATGCGGCTTGCCCTGAAGCCTACCTTGGCCCATTATCTCTGCGCAATAGAGCGCATTCAGGAAAAGTGGACACCGGTTTTCCGTCCGAATGCGCGACAAAACAAAGACTTAGAGTACGTTAACGATTCCATCTTTTGTGAACGTGCTCTAGAGGGCTGTCGGTAGGCCCCAGAGGGCGGCCTAGTGTAAACGGATATGACAGATCAATCGGCTCAGCGGCTTCAGCATCTTGAATTATTCGAAGGTCTTCCTTTGGCCACGCTTGAAGATTTCGAAAAGCGCTGTGTTTGGCATACCTGCCAGGCGGGCGAGGAGATCTTGGCGCGCAATAGCGACAGTATGGACGTTTATTGTGTCGTCGAAGGGTCCGTAAGGGTGGCCAATTTTTCTCTCACGGGACGGGAAATTGCCTATGCAACTCTGTCCGCAGGCGAGTTCTTTGGAGAACTTGCAGCGATAGATCACAAAACAAGATCTTCGAGTGTCATTGCCGCCGAGAAAAGTTTGCTCATGTCCATTGACCCTCGTCAATTCGAGCACTTGATCTTGTCGCATCCGGAAATCGGATTGCGCGTTCTAAAGAAGTTGGCATCGGTGATTCGAAACACGGACGAACGCATCATGGATTTAAGTACCATGAGTGCGCATCAACGACTTTTTTCTGAGATTTTACGCCTTTGCGAGCCGGATCCAATCACAAAGAATCGATGGCAGATTTATCCCATGCCGACACAGCAAGCAACGGCCAATCAGATTGGAACGACGCGAGAGACGGTAGCGCGTGCTTTAGGTGAGCTGGCGTCCAGTGGGATTGCGCATCGCAAGGGGCGGACTTTATACATAGACGATAAAGAGCGCTTGACGGAGCTCGCTCAGGCGTTGTCCCAATAATAAACTCAAGATACTTTGATGGACTTGATTAAATGAGAATCGCGCAACTAACAGATCCCCATATTGTGCGTGATGGTGAGCTGTTACATGGTTATATCGACTCGGGCAAAAGATTGCGTAACGCCTTTTCCGTTATTGACAATATGAAGCCACGAGTCGACGTCATTTTGCTTACGGGCGATCTGGTGGAGCAGCCGGACGATGCAGCCTATATGGCTCTTCAAGACATACTCAATGAGCGCCAGTCACCGGTATTCTTAATTCCCGGCAATCACGACGACCGCTCGTTGATGCACGCAAAATTTAGCAGCACCGGCATGTATCCGTGTACCAAGGACCGTGCCCAGTATGATCTTGACGATTATGCCGTGCGATTGATTGCGCTCGATAGTGTTTGGCAAGGCAATGAGCTACCGGAGTTCGATGAGGACCGCGCTGACTGGTTGGCCAACACCCTAAGTAAGCAGCCGAATAAACCCACTCTCCTGTTTATCCATCATCCGCCGTTCCATACGGGCATTGCCTTCGTCGATCTCGCGCCGTCTGATTGGTATCGCCATCTGTCTCGTGTCATAAGCCAACACGATCAGGTTAAGCTCGTTTTGTGCGGACACGCTCATACAACGATGTCCGGTCAGATTGCGGGCGTCCCGGTTTATGTGGCGCCCAGTTCGGCCTTTCAGTTGTCCGGCTTTTTAGGTGTTGATGAAGCCCCGACCCTGATAGACGAGGCAGGTCCCGTGACCATTCATTATTGGACCGGTAATCAGTTCGTCACATCGCCGTATCTACCGGTACAGGGTGCCGGGCAAACCCGCCTCGATCGAATTGCGGGCGTGAGTTGGGATGAATTAAAACAAGCCATGAAGGGGGACCTGGCTTGATCCCCGCCATGGCTCTTAATCTCTAGACCTTCTTGGTCCGAGTCTCGGCGATGGAAATTTCCGGATGCCATTCCAATCCGGCGCCTTGGCCCTTTTGAGACATATAAGCGTCGATGACATAAGGCCTACCGTCTCGATTGACCGCGGCCGCTCGTTTGAAAGCATCCCGCACTTCGTTGGGACTTGAAATCTTCTCCGCGTCGATATTGAAACTGTTGGCCAATCCTACGTAATCGACAACCGGATCGCCCAAATAACACGCCATGTCTTTCCACATGTCCCGGTTGGTGCGAGCAAGATGGGATGACATGACAATGCGATTACGTTCACCATCATAGGCGCGATTATTATACACCACGATGGTAATCGGCACGTCATAGCGTGAGGCGGTCCAAAAGCTTTCTATTTGGCCGAACAAGAAGGCGCCGTCGCCGACCAGCGATATGACTTGGCGGTTAGGCTGAGCTATTTTCGCGCCGATGGCGGCGCCGACGCCCCAGCCCAGGGCATAGCCGGTGGTTTGCCCGATCAGTGTTCGGCCGCCTTTTGAATAGTCTATCCAGTTGTTAGGTGCGCGGTCGCCGGTTTCCGCAATAACAATGGCATCTTCTTCGAGCCCTTGGCCCAGCTCGTAGGATAAGCGCTCTGCATGGATTGGGCTGGTATCCCAGTTTGGTTTCACCCGTTCTTTTTTCTTTTCCAAAGCGGCGGCATAGTCCTTTTCCGCTATAGCCAATCGTTCCGATCTTATCTTTTCTATCCGCTCTTCCGTGAGCATGGCCTTAACGTTGTCAATCAGGGCACGGATAGTTTCTTTCATACCTGCGGCAATGGGTATGTCCGTCGGATACATATTGCCGATATTGTTGTAATCGGTCCGCGCATGGATCACCTTGGCTCCTTTGGGTACCGGCGCGGTGAAAATTGTCGGATCGGGCATCATGCCGCCGAGATTAAGAAACACATCGGTTTGTCTCAGGCCTCTCGGAAAGCCCATGGAATAATTACCCTTATAAAGCGGGTGATTGGAGGGAAAATCCCCATAGACGCTATAGCCCTGGGCGACCGAGATCGACAGGAGCTCGGCAAGCTCGATGAGATCGTCTGTAGCGCCGGCACGGGTTACTTCTGCGGCGACGCTAATCAATGGATTTTTCGCTTCCACCAACAACCGGGCGGCCGCCTCGATGAGATCCGACTTGGGTTCCATCTGCACCGGCACATCAAAGGCCGATTGGGGATAAATGGTCTGAGTTATGTCTCGGGCGTTAAGCATGTTGGCCGGGAGTCGCAAATAGACGGGACCACCGGGTACGGTGCCGGCAAGTTTGATCACGCGCCTGACCATTTCTCCGATCCGATCAGGATTTTTCAATTGCCAGCGCCATTTGGTGAATTGTTCGGTCGGTTCGAGCCAGTCGTCCACTTGTTGAAATCCATCGCGCCCTTCGGTCAAATTCGAGGAACCATCGGAAAACACAGCGATCGCCGAACGATCCTTCCACGCGTTGTAAAGATTGCTCAACGCATTAGGTATGCCGATGCTGGGGATAAACAAAGCGGCGGTTTTTCCACTGGCAAGCTCATAACCTTGAGCCATGGCCGTCGCCTGTCCCTCTTGCAGTGCTATGATCATCTTGAGTTCAGGACGGGTTGACAATGCGTCGTAAAACGAGGCCTGGCCGGTGGAATTGACGTCGAAGATATATTCAATTCCCGCCGCCTTGAAGCATTCCGCCAGAATTTCGCCGCCCGAGCCGGTAAATTCAAAACCTTCAATTGGCGGTGTCGGGGCGGCATAGGCCACGGAACTCAATACCGAGTCGATTGCGGCACTGCTAAAACCCATAGCGACCATGGCTTTGCCGAAGTCCCGGCGGGACAGATCTTGGTCTAAGAATTTCTTGACGAGTGTTCTCACAGCGTCCTCCTCAGCCAAAGGGCTGCACTTGAGCCGCGTTTCGTGCGGCCATCCATATGAGCATCTTAGGGTCCTATTTTGATAGAATCAAAACCTGACCCTAAGGTGTTGTTTTGTCGTGTTTCCGGACGGAAAACCGGTATCCACTTTTCCTGGAAACACTCTAGCTTAATGGGTTTGAGCGCTCCGCTCCAGAGATTCGCGTCGTGACAAAGCAAATCCGGCCTGATCTTGTGGATTTAGACCACGCTGTGGCGATTTGCCGGTCGGATCCTTGTTGTCTCAACTATCGAATGAAAGTCACCTACCAGGGTATTTCGGTGCCATCATACTGAATGAATGGTGATCAAACTTGCCGAAATTTTGGGTGTTACTCGGGTCGCCATTAATTCCAGCATTATTGACCAAGATGTCGACGGGCGATATGGCAGCAAAATTGGCACAGGCAGGCGAAGGGATTCCTTGAATTTTGAGCTTGATCGTGGCCGGTCTTAAGGTTGATTTAAACCACGCATGGTGGGCTAGAATCAGAGAAACCGAGGCCGAATGGCGACGACGAGAGGAATGGGGCGATGTACATCAATTTTTGGTATCCCATGGCGCGCAGCGACGAGGCCAAGGCGGACGAGCCGTTTCGCACGGAGGTTATGGGTCTAAAATTCGTTGTTTTCCGCGATAAGGAAGGCCAGGCCCATGTTTTGAGCGATACCTGTGTCCATCGTGGCGGCTCGCTGAGCAAGGGTTGGGTTAAGGACGGCTGCGTTATCTGTCCCTATCACGGTTGGCGTTTTAATGGCGATGGCAAGTGCGCGACGATCCCGTCGATCGGCTATGACGGCAAGCCTCCGGCTCGAGCTAAGGTTGATAGTTACCCGGTACAGGAAAAGTACGGCATCGTTTTTGCCTTTTTAGGTGACCTGCCCGAACAAGAGCGACCGCCCCTTTTTGAAATTGAGGAATATGACCAAGAGGGATGGCGTGCAAATAAATTGCTGGTCTTTGATGTGGATTACCACTACGAGCGATCGATCGAGAACGGGCTTGACCCCGCTCATAACGAATTCGTGCATCCGACCCATGGCTTTAGCGGACAGAAACCTAATTACCAGGTGAGAGACTTCGACGTCGAAGATTTGTCTCATGGATGCTGGTTTTCTGTCGTGATGGATTCATCGGGTTATAAAGACGACACCATGAGCAAAGTCCGCAAATCGGACGGTCAGACGACGGCGGGATCGGGAACGCACGGTCCCAATATCATGATGACACTCATCGATATAACGGAATCGAGTTCCCTACATCAATATGTTTACGAAGCACCGATTGATGACAATCGCACCAAAATTTATTTCATCAATATGCGGAACTTCTTGCTGGATCCGGAAATGGATGACCGCATCAATGAACGCAACATGCTGGTCGCTCATCAGGATATTGACCTTCTGACATATCTTAATCCCGTACGCACACCATCCAGCAACACCAAAGAGATTTTAATGCCGTCGGATCGGTGCGTTCTGCGATATCGAGAGTGGTTGAAATTGTGGGAAAACAAAGGCTGGCGCATTGATATGAATGAGTTGAAGGCGAAACAGGGAGATGTAGCGTTTGCCATTCCCAGCCCGCAGCGTCGCCTGTCGGGTAATTGGGTATTGGACCCGGTTCCGCTTATGCCGTTTGCGCATGAAGATCGAAAAGCTGCAGAATAAATATTGCTTTCAACCCGGTTTGGAGGATTTTAGCTATGTCCGACTTGATCGATTCCGATGGGACGCGGTTACCAATAAAAATTGATTCGACCTCTAACGGCGAATTTATTCCCCGCCCGCTGGACCACCACAGCCAAGTCGCCAATTCGCTTGCCCATGACTGGGCGAGCGACAATGCCAAAAGACGCGGCCAATCGAGACGGGCCTTTCTCATGTCCACCTGCGGTGTTGCCAGCACGTTGACTGCGTTCAATCATGCCCATGCGGCTTTGGACAAAACCGGTGGCTTTTATGACGTACCCAAAGAAGCGGCCTTGGATGCTGAGTTGGCGCAGGCAACGCTCGAGTCCGATGACTTTATTTTTGACATTCAAAGCCATCATCTGGGTCCCTTGGAGGCATGGACGGAGGATAGCGCCCGCTACGCATCGCGCAGAGGCTTCAGATTCATGCCACACGGGAAGTGTGATTATGCGCTGCCCGACGCTCAAATAGGGCATCTCAATTGCTATACCAGTGAAGCGTTCATCAAAGAAATCTTCATGGATAGCGATACGGATATTGCGGTCCTCACCTTTACGCCAACCACCGAAGAAAAAATGCCCTTGACTCATTCGGAAGCCGCGGCGACCCGAGAGACCCTTAATGCCTTGAATGACGGCGGGCGCCGGCTGTTGCTTCACGGCCGCATCATTCCCAATTTACCGGGCGATCTGGATCGGATGTCGGAGGTTCACGAGCAATGGGGCATTGCCGCTTGGAAAACCTACACTCAATTTAGCCCCAACAATGATACGGGTTGGTGGCTTGACGAGGAATACGGCAATAAATTGGCCGAAAACGCGCGGCAGATTGGCGTCAACGTGATCTGCGTTCATAAGGGATTGCCTCTACCGTCTATGGGTAAGGAAAATCTCGAATATGGGCTTTGTCGGGATGTCGGCCCCGCTGCCCGCCAGAATCCGGACATGAGCTATATCGTTTATCACTCGGGTTTCGATCCGGATAAGAAGGAAGGCGCTTTCGAGCGCGGCAATCCTATAAGCGGTATCGACTCTCTCATCGAGTCGGTTCTCGACAGTGAGATTGGTCTCCAAGGCAATGTCTACGCCGAATTGGGCTCGACATGGCGCTACCTATTGCGCGATCCTGATGAAGCGGCGCACGCGATCGGCAAGCTGCTCAAATATGTCGGCGAGGATCGTGTCGTATGGGGTACCGATTCCATTTGGTACGGGTCGCCGCAAGATCAGATTCAAGCGTTTCGCACGTTCCAGATCTCGCAAGCGTTTCAAGAGGAATACGGTTATCCCGAGATCACGCCCGCGATTCGGGCCAAGGTCTTCGGCCTCAATGCGGCCGTCCCCTATGGGCTCGATAGTGACGAGATCAAAAGCCGGGCAAAAGTGGATTCCATCGGACAGCTCAAGCAGGCGTATCTGGAGCAACCGGATCCAAGCTTTATGACCTACGGACCCAAAACCCGCCGCGAATTCTTTGACCTGATGAAGTTGACGGGCGGGCTCTAGAGCGCATCCAGGAAAACCGGGTCCGTTCATCCCTTCAATCGATCCACCGGATCGATTGACCTTGGCAAGGACGGTCTTCACTCCTGGAAACACTCTACTCGCAAAGCCGGCAGGGTCAGGTGGATTCTATCACGGGATGTGACGCGCGTTTATTGAGCTGGTTCATGACAATGATACAAATAGATGCGATGGCGCATAAGGCAATCATCAAATTGAAACCGGGAATATAACTTCCGAAGGCGACGCGCATTTCGCCAAGAATTCTTGTTCCGAGGGCACCGGCGACCGTGTCGATAAATATAAAGACCCCTAATATTTTTCCGTAGGCATGTCCGGCGAAAAATTCGGCTATCATGAGTTGGATCATCGTAAAGGCACCGCTATATCCGGCGCCATAAACGGCGGCATAGGCGTATATCGTTATGATTCCGCCGGACTCCGCCATCCTCACTATGATCAGGCCAATTCCCAAATTGATCACGGCGAGCAGCATGATATGCCCCCTGTTGAAATGATCGCTGAGAAAGCCAAAAATGAATTTGCCGAACATGGCACACCAAAAAAACACACTGAAGACTAAAGGCAGCGTTTCCATGTCGATGGCCAAGTCTTGGCCCAGATAGATCGATTGGTGTTGAAGCATGCCGATAATGCAAAACCACAAGGTTGCCGTGGCGAAAGCCAACAAATAAAACACCGGCAATTTGACGGCTTCTTTCAAAGTGAGACCGGTATTTGTCGGTAATGCTCCCTCTTTGGCTTCGTTGGAATCCGATGATCCGTCGCCGCCATCAGCATGAAGGTTTGCATCACGCGGGTGGCTGCGCACCCAAAGCAGAAGCGGCAGAATCATCATGACGCCCCCGGCGATGGCAAGAATGAGGAGAGCTGCGCGCCAACCTTCGTCAACCAGCGTATCCCGTATGATCAAGGGAAAAATCGCGCCGCCGAAACTGGACGCCATTAGGAGGATGCCGACGCTAATTCCGCGATATCGCACAAACCATCGCGTCAGAATGAGCATGCTGGGCAATAGGCCACCCAAAGCGAGGCCGAAAGCGAAGCCAATGTGCAGGACATTCAGCTGTGCCAAGCTTGAGATAAAAGGATAAAAGCCCAAAGCCACAGTAATTATGACGACGCCGACGATCATGACGATCTTGGCCGACCAGCGATCGACCAGAATACCCGCTACGGGCGCCATAAACGCGGTTCCGAGAAAGAACAGCGTGGCCGGCAAGGTAACTTGTGCTTCGTTCCAGCCGAATTCCTTGATCAATTCGGGATAAAACAGGGGGAGGGTGCTAATCAGAATGCCGTTGGATGCCGTATAGGTAATAAACAATCCAAACAAAACCCACCAACCGAGAAAGATACGGCTCATTTACAATCTCCTTCAAGTGCCGGCCAGAGCGCATTCAGGAAAACCGGGGCCTACCCCGGCCTTCGCCGGGACATGCTTTTCCTGAATGATGTTCGGTCTACTTCGCTTGTTCTATCGTCAATTTTCCGGAAGCGCATAAGCAACAAGATAATCGGCGATTTTTTGCGGGTATGACCACATGTGACCACCCGAGGCGATGACGACGAATTGACGGCCGTCCACTTCGTAAGTCATGGGCGTCGCCATGGAGGCGGTGGGCGTCGATATTTTCCACAATTCTTTACCTGTCTCCAAATCAAAGGCGCGAAACTTTTCATCCGCCGTGGCGCCGATGAAAATCAAACCACTGCCGGTGATGATAGGACCCCCGGCAAGTGCTGTTCCCCAGTTCAACGGCATGCCGAAGGGCGCCACTTTGTCCAACGTGCCCAACGGCACCCGCCATTTGATCGTGGCGTCGCCCAGATCGACGGCAACCAACTCACCCCATGGCGGTGCCGTGCACGGAACCCCAAATGAAGACAGCAAGGGGCCGAATTCCGCCGCGTATTCGGTTCCTTCGATGCGGCCCGGGGGTCCCGATGGCAGGCCGGCCGTGCGGCCTTTAAGGAGATCCGGATCGACTTCCGATAGCGGGATTAAACGGATATAGCCGGGCACTCTGCTGAGCGGGGCAACCAATATATTCGACGCTGGATCGAACGCCGCGCCGCCCCAATTGAGCTGCGATATGCCGGGCGTAATCGTGCCTTGTAAAGTGGGCGGCGTGTAAAGATCGCCGGATCGCCAATCGGCGATTTTTTGTCGGCATTCGGCCTTGTCCCACAAGGTCAAACCCCAGGCATCATCGGGAGATATGCTGGTCGATCCTAAAGCAGGGGGTGCCGTGGGAAAAGGCTGGGTCGGCGAGAGCACTTCACCGGGAATGCCGTCGGTCGGAACAGGCCGTTCTTCAACCGGATAAATCGGTTCTCCGGTCTCGCGGTGAAGAACAAATATCAAGCTTTGTTTTGTCAGTTGGATAACCACCGGGATTTTTTGACCGTCCTTCTCAAGGTCCACCAATATTGGTTGCGCCGGAAGGTCGTCGTCCCATACGTCATGGTGCAGAGTTTGAAAATGCCACACCATTTCACCGGTCGACCCTTTTAGGGCAACCACCGAGTTGGCGTAACGATTGTCTCCCGGGCGGTGAACGCCGTAAAAATTCGCGCCGGCGGTTGCCGTCGGCAGGAACACCAAATCCCGTTCCGCATCGACCGACATCATGCTCCATACATTGGCGCTACCTATGGGGGCTGGCGCGTCCTCCGTCTGTTTTTCCGTTTCCGGATCGCTTGAGCTACGCAGGATCGGATCAAAGCGCCACCTAAGCGCTCCGGTTCGAGCGTCAAACGCGCGTACATAACCGATCGGATTGATGGCGCTTTTGAATTTCGTATTATCCGATGAACCCAGAATGACCACATCACCGACTATTGCTGGGGGTGACGAAAAGTGAACCTGTCCGCGCTTGAACTGTGGGTATGACTCGACCACCATGGGCAAAATGTTGACTTCGCCGTTGTCGCCAAAACTGTGACATCGCTCGCCGTTGCGCGCATCGACTGCCACGAGCCGTAAATCGCGCGTACCCATGAACAGTCTGTGCTGGCAGGCAGCGCCGTCACTCGCTTCTCCGTCCTTCCAATAGGCGATGCCACGACAATTAAAGCGCAAGCCAATAGGCCCGAGCTCCATTTCCGGGTCAAAGCTCCATCGCTCCTCACCAGTTGTTGGGTCCAGCGCGATGATCCGGTTGTAAGCCGTACAAAGAACCAGGGATCGTCCGGCCTGTTCCGGAAGCAATAAAGGTGTGACGTGAAATCCGGCGAAGAAACTTGGGCGTTTAGGGTATCTGGCGATATGACCGGTCTGATAGGACCAAGCCAGCTCCAGGTCCGCCACATTGTCGCGATTGATCTGCGTCAGTGAAGAGTAATGAGATCCGCCGTCATCGCCGCCATAAACCGACCAGCTCTGCGCCCAGGCCGTTCCCGACGCGACCCATCCAAATAGCATAAAGATAATGATGATGAATTTTGTCATTGCCCCCCGCTTCTCGTTGTTGTGGCGACGCTCGGGATTCCTAACACACTTCACCAAACAGGGGTAGTAGAGCTGCCCCAAGGATCGCAGTGCGGCCCCCTTGTGTTTCACATGTTGTCTATTCCTCTAGAGCGCATTCAGGAAAAGTGTGTGCGGTTTTGCGTGTAAACGGCGCGACCAAACAATAACTTAGGGTCCGGTTTTGATAGAATTAAAACCAGACCCTAAGTCCTTGTTTGGTCGCGCCGTTTACGCGCAAAACCGCACACACTTTTGCGCACGGCGCTCTAGAGGAATAGACAGCATGTGAAACACAAGGGGGGCCGCACTGCGATCCTTGGGGCGCCTCTGCTACCCCTGTTTGGTGAAGTGTGCTAAGAATTCCGAACGCCATCACAATAATGAGGAGCGGGGGCAATGACAAAATTTATCATCATCATCATGCTATTTGGATGGGTCGCGTCAGGAACCGCCGGGGCGCAGAACTGGCCGGTTTATGGCGGCGATGACGGCGGATCTCATTACTCCTCACTGACCCAGATCAA
>SMXP01000042.1 GCA_004356335.1 Alphaproteobacteria bacterium
CCATGGAGAAAATCGCATTCGCCAAGGGTTTCTTGATGGTGTCATCGAGTCCCTTGACGCGATCGTCCTATCACGCAGGTGATGATTTTGCTCGATTGCGTGCGGCGCGCGACACTCAATTAACAGTCTCCTGAAACCAATTTACGGCAACGTTGGGCCATGCCTCGCCACCATCAGCGCACCCGATTGCCCTATACGGCCGAACAGATGTTCGATTTGGTCGCGGATATAGAGAAGTATCCCGCGTTTTTGCCGTGGTGCGTCGGCCTGCGCATTCGGTCGAGAGAAAAGCTCGGCGAGGCGGAACTGATGACCGCCGATCTTGCCATTGGATTCAAGACTTTCCGGGAAACCTTTACCAGCCGGGTCAAGATCGATCGCAAGGCGCGCCGCGTGGACGTAGAATATTTGGATGGCCCGTTCCGCTATTTACACAATGTTTGGGTGTTCGAGCCCCACGACGATGACAGTTGTATTGTGGATTTCTCGATCGATTTTGAATTTAGAAATCGGGTTCTGAAATTGGCTATGAACCACGTTTTTCACCGGGCAGTACAACATATGGTTTCGTCATTTGAGAAACGCGCGGAACAGTTGTATAAAACGCCCCCAACCCGAAAATAATAATACGCCTACGGAATAATGTCTTTAGAATCGCGGGCTCCATAATTTCATTATTCATCCTTACACAGATAGTCTTTATACAGATGTTCGTTATACGGATTATCTCTATACGGATACTCTGTATACAATGTATTAGTAGACGAGCATACCTCCGGCGCCATTACCTATTCAGGTATTATGTGCTCCAAAAATAATTCCATGGCCCTTAGGGCCGTCTGTTCGCGCACCTCGGCTCGGCCGATATCGCCAAATCTATGCTCCTCCGCCCATGTCGGACCGTTGCGCTTGGCGCTTCCGATGTAAACCAGGCCGATTGGCTTGGACGGGGAGCCACCGGTCGGCCCGGCAATGCCGGTCACCGCTACCGAGATATCCGCATGGCCATGCCGCAACGCGCCTTGCGCCATGGCGCGCACCACCGCATCGCTGACTTCGCCGTGGGCGGCAATCAGATCGGCGGGTATGTGCAATAATTCTTGCTTGGCTTCATTGGAATAGGTCACAAAGCCCCGTTCGAAGACGTCAGATGCCCCCGGCACGCTTGTCAAATAGGCGGCAATCAGGCCGCCGGTACACGATTCCGCAATTGCAAGCTTGAGCTTTTGTTTGCGCGCTGTGGCGATACAAATCTCGGCGAGGGATATGAGACTGTTGTTCAGCATGATTTAACTCAGCAGCCAAAAATCGATGAGAAACATCACCACCATGGCATAAATCCCGGCAACAATATCGTCCCCCATGATGCCCCAGGCACCGGGCAGGCGGCGTTCGGCCAAATCCACGGGCCACGGCTTCAAAATGTCATAAAAGCGGAAGATCAAAAAGGCCAGGGCGAAGCCAAGGGGCGTCAAGGGAGCGGCGATCAGCGCGATCCACTGACCGGCCACTTCGTCGATGACCACGGAGGCCGGGTCGCTCGACTGTTCCGCTTGGGCGTAAACATGCGAGGCCCAAAGCCCCAGTAGAACAATGGCGAGGGTCATTCCCAAAAGCACCGGCCGACCGCCGAAGGTCAGCAGGGCCCAACCAAACGGCAGGGCCGCCAGCGACCCCAGGGTTCCCGGTGCGGGACGCAGCAAACCCACACCGAACCATGTGCTCAGCAGAACGGCCGGATGATGAAACGTCAAGTTCGGGGGAATAGGGACCAGTAATCCCATAGGGCATTTCCTGTTTAGGGTCTTTCCGATTTTGATAGAATCAAAACCTGACCCTAAGTTATTGTTTTATCGTGTTTCCGGACGGAAAACCGGTGGCCACTTTTCCTGGAAACACTCTAGTCGAAACGAACGGTTGCCACAGCCTGTGCCGCAATGCCTTCTTCGCGACCGGTAAAGCCGAGTTTTTCGGTTGTGGTCGCCTTTATGTTGACCTGCGCGATGGGTATTTTGAGAAGCGAAGCGACCGCCGCAATCATGGCATCCCGGTGCGGAGCAATCCTCGGCCGTTCGCAGATAATGGTGACATCCACATTATTGATCCGGCCATTGCGGGTTTCGATGAGTTTGACCGCGTGTTCAACAAAAATGTGCGAGGCCGCGCCCCGCCATTGGTCATCGCTGGGCGGAAAATGATGCCCGATATCTCCGGCACCGGCCGCGCCAAGAAGGGCATCGGTCAGGGCATGCAAAGCGACATCCGCATCGGAATGCCCGGCCAGGCCACGGCCATGGGCAATCGAGACACCGCATAAAATGACGTGATCGCCCTCGCCGAAACGATGGACGTCATAGCCGAACCCGACCCGCATATCGCTCGTGCTGCTGTGCCGTATGTCTTGCTGGGAGGGATCGGTCGGGCGAGACAGGCGATCGGCCAATGTGAAATCCTCCGGCGTCGTTATTTTGATGTTTTCCGCATCTCCTTCGATAAGGCGGACACGGAGTCCGGCCGCTTCGGCAATGGCCGCATCGTCCGTCAGTTTGGCATGCTTGGCATCGCGATGGGCGGCCAAGATCGCATCGAACTTGAAGGCCTGAGGTGTTTGGGCGCGCCACAATTCGGTGCGGTCGATTGTTTCGGCGATGTGGCCGGTGCCGTCTTCCCGTTTGATGGTGTCGACCACCCGAAGCGCGGCAATAGCGCCCGCGGCCTGTGTTGCGCTGGCGGCGGATATCAGTCGGGTCACGAGCTGCGGATTTACGAACGGACGAACCCCATCATGGATGAGCACGATATCGGGTTCATAATCGGCCAAGTGTTCGAGCCCGGCTCTTACGGATTCTTGGCGCTGCGCGCCGCCCACCGCCCACGGCAGCAGCTTGGGATGACAAGAGAAATCCGCTAGGGCTTCTTGGTAATAAGCCTCATCCACCGGATTGATGACCGCGCACACGCCCGTCACCGCCTCATGGGACAAGAATCTGCCCATGGTAAGGCTTAAGAGAGGTTTGCCTGCGACCGATCGGTATTGTTTGGGCCGTCCCGCACCAGCCCTCACGCCTTTTCCGGCGGCCACCACCAAAACCATCACACGCGGCGCAGAACCGGCCTCATTCATGGCAAACCCTCGCGATTCCCATATCTTGGGTGTCGTTATGTCACGATCCCGTTGCGCCGTCTAACCGCTTGATCCAGCTGGGTCCGTCGCCCTTTCGCACATGCAGCATATTGCCCTGAAGGACCCGGTCGGCTAGAATGATCAAAACTTAGGCAATCGGTCAAACTGCTCAAAAAATGATCATTCAAGTGGGGGCTGTCGCCCTTTCAAGTCGGGTTTTCTTGGCACCCATGTCCGGCGTGACGGACCTGCCGTTTCGGCGACAGGTCCGCCGGTATGGCGCCGGCCTTGTGGTGTCGGAAATGCTCGCCAGTAAGGAATTCATCGAAGCGCGGCCCGATGTCAGCCGCCGCGCGCGGCACGATTTTACCGTGGAACCCTGTGCTTTGCAGATCGTCGGATTTCACCCTTATTGGATGGCTGAGGCGGCGCGGATGGCGGCCGACGAGGGGGCGCAATTGATCGACATCAATATGGGATGTCCGTCAAAGCATGTTGCCAAAAAGCAATCGGGATCGGCTTTGATGCGCGATCTAACTCACGCGCTCACCTTGATTGAAGCCGTGGTGCAAGCGGTTCAAATACCGGTCACACTCAAAATGCGCACGGGGTGGGATGACATGTCGCTCAATGCGCCGGAACTTGCGCGCCGTGCCGAACAAGCAGGTGTCTCGTTGGTTACCGTCCACGGACGGACCCGAAATCAATTTTATAAAGGCACGGCCGATTGGCGCTTTGTTGCAAAGGTAAAGGCGGCCGTCACTATTCCGGTTATCGTCAATGGCGATATCACAACCGGTGATGATGCCGTGACGGCGCTGGAATATTCGGGAGCCGACGGAGTCATGATTGGCCGGGCCGCGATCGGCCGTCCGTGGTTGGTCGGCCAGATCGAGGATTATCTAGACGGCCGACAGGGCCGGGCCGATCCATCTTTGATGGAGCAACACGCCGTAATACGCCAACACCTGGCTGATTGTCTTGAACTCTACGGCGACGGTTTGGGCCTCAGAACTTTTCGCAAGCATTTATCGGCATATATCGACGGGGCGGTGACCGCCGGGTTGTTACCGCATAAAGCTCGGCAGGCGAGGCGCGTGCTTTGCGGTTTGGACGATCTCCAAGAACTATTCGATGGGATCGGAGAGCTTTATTCATACCGTGACATACGACTTGCGGCTTAGAGTGTTTCCAGGAAAAGTGGCCACCGGTTTTCCGTCCGGAAACACGATAAAACAACAACTTAGGGTCAGGTTTTGATTCCATCAAAACCGGAAAGACCCTAGGTGGGGTGGTTGGCGTGAGTGTACTATTAGAAGAGACGGAGTTACCTGAATTTGGCTTGGATGCCGTGCTTGCGTCTGTGCCACAGCCCATTCTGGTGCTCGATGATTTGGGTCGAATTTGCTTTGCCAATATGGCCGCGGAGGATTTCTTCGGCCTAAGCAGCACCATTTTATTACGCAAGAAGATCACGGATCTCGTTCCATTCGATAGTCCCGTGATGTCGCCGATTCAGCAGGCACAATCTCGCGGCTTTTCGGTTCACGAATATGACATCGAGTTCAAATCGCCGCGAAGTGGTCTGCACCGCCTGGATGTTGTCGCCGGACCGATCGCCGGGAAAAACGGTCTTATTTACTTGACATTTATCGAGCGGGGCATGGCCGATCAAATGACCCGCCAATTGTCTCACCAAGGTGCTACCCGATCGGTGCGCGGCATTGCAGCCGTGCTGGCCCATGAAATCAAAAATCCGCTGTTGGGTATCCGGGGCGCTGCCCAGCTTCTTGAGCAAGGCCTAGACGATGAGGACAAAACTCTGGCCGTTCTTATTCGCGACGAATGCGATCGCATTCGAAATTTAGTCGATCGGTTGGAAGGGTTTAGCGACAACCGGCCCATAGAACTAAAGCCCGTCAACATTCATGCGGTGCTCAAACACGTCAAGAAAATAGCCAAATCCAGTTTTGCCCAACATATTCAAATACAGGAACAATACGATCCGTCGTTACCCGAAATTGCCGGGGATAGGGATCAGTTGGTGCAGGCTTTTCTCAATCTAGTCAGAAATGCCGCTGACGCGGTATCCCCTGACAGCGGTGTTATTCTTCTACGCACCGCGTATCGACCCGGATTCCATTTGTCGCTACCCGGGATGCCGGGCCGCCAAACATTGCCGCTCGAAGTGTCCGTCATTGACAACGGCAGCGGCATTTCCGCTGATCTCATGCCCCATCTGTTCGATCCTTTTGTCACGACCAAACCGAAAGGCACCGGATTGGGTTTGGCCCTCGTGGCCAAGATCGTCGGCGATCACGGCGGTGTCATTGATTGCCAGTCGGAACCGAGTCGAACAACGTTCCGAACCCTATTGCCCATACAACCTCCTGCACTGGGACCAACAGGCTAAACGCTTGATAAGGAGCAACCTTGCCATGACACCTGCAACCATCTTACTTGCTGACGATGACAGATCGATCCGCATTGTGTTGCAAAAGGCGATGGCGCGTGACGGCTATCATGTTCGCTCCACAGACAACGCGGCCACGCTGTGGAAATGGGTCAGTGAGGGCGAGGGGGATTTAGTGGTGACGGACGTCGTCATGCCGGACGAGAACGCCTTTGAGCTGTTGCCGCGGATAAAACGTCTGCGCCCTGATCTTCCGGTTGTGCTGATGAGCGCACAAAATACCATTCTTACGGCGATCACGGCAGCGGAGCGGGGTGCTTACGAATATCTGCCTAAACCATTCGATCTTGATGAGTTGATGAGTGTGATCCGTCGGGCACTGAAGCCGTCTACGGCAATGGCCGACAGCTCTATTCAGGAACGCGCACGTGCTGAAAGCGAAGCACTGCCGCTCATTGGCCGATCGCCCCCCATGCAGGAGATCTATCGAATCCTTGCGCGGCTTATGAACACCGATCTAACCGTTATGATTGTCGGTGAGTCCGGAACCGGCAAGGAGCTCGTCGCACGCGTGCTCCATGACTACGGAAGGCGGCGCGATGGCCCGTTTGTTGCCGTGAATATGGCCGCCATCCCGCGCGACCTTATTGAAAGCGAACTGTTCGGCCACGAAAAGGGATCCTTCACGGGGGCGATATCGCGCAGCACCGGCCGTTTTGAGCAGGCCTGCCATGGCACGCTTTTCCTGGATGAAATAGGCGATATGCCACTTGAGGCGCAAACGCGCTTGCTGCGTGTCTTACAAGAGGGCGAGTACACCTCCGTAGGCGGCGGCAAAACCATCAAGACCCACGTGCGCATCATTACCGCCACACACCACAATTTGCGTCAATTGATCGATCAAGGGCGGTTTCGCGAGGATCTGTATTACCGGCTCAATGTGGTGCCCGTGTCATTGCCCCCCCTCAGGGATCGGCTCGAGGATATTCCGGATCTTGCGCGCTACTTTCTACTTCAAGCAGAACGCGAAGATTTACCCTTTAAGATATTGGAACAAGAAGCATTTGAGGCATTAAAGAGTTACGATTGGCCGGGTAACGTTCGGGAACTCGAGAATTTGATTAGGCGCATGGCCGCTATTCATCCGGGCGATGTGATTACCGCGGAAGCGGTACATCAGGAACTCAGCGATGCCCGGGAGCGCGATCAATTGCAGGCCATTGGCGACAACCCGGTGTCTCTCGAACAAGCGGTGAGCCACCATATCGACGCCTATTTTACGGAATTCGGCAGTTCTTTACCGCCGTCGGGGCTCTATGATCGCGTGTTGCGCGACATCGAACGCCCGCTGATTCAGCGCTGCTTAAAGGCAACACGGGGCAATCAAGTACAAGCAGCGCACGTGCTTGGACTTAACCGAAACACGTTACGGAAGAAAATCCGCGACTTGGAAATCGACCTGCGGCGGGACAGAGTGATGTAAATCTGCAACATTAGTGTTGATTTTTCCTCACAATCCGAGCAAATTATCAAATGAGGAACCCGGCCAAAATCGGCTCATAAAAGATGCTCTGGCGTCTAACCAGTAATGTTCGCCGTGACGTCGAATCCGTGTGGCATATCGGCCGCAGGTGACGAATGGGTAGGTCGATGGCGTGCACGTAAGGCGATGCACAGTGCTTGTTCCGCCTGGGGAGGCATGACGACGGTCGATAATATCAAGCTGCAAACCGGTGCTGCACGGAGCAAAAAGCGCACCGGCTTTACCAATGCCGTACGCGGTTTTGCGCGCATCATGGGCCCGGTGAATCATGTCAGCCCCATTGCCGTCCTTGCGATTATATTGTCTTTGGCAGGTGTCGCCTGCATCGCACTAACTTATGCGACATTAACCGGGGTTGCTCCCTTTGAATTGTCCCGCCAAGCTCTGCTTGTATTGGTTGCCGTCAACGGCAGCATCATACTTGCCATCGCGCTGATCATCGTTTGGCGACTGGCCCGCCTATTCATAGCCCGCCGTAACCATAGTGCGTCAGCACTTCACGTACGCATGGTGATTTTGTTCAGCTTTATTACCTTGCTGCCTGCCGGGTCCGTTGCGTTCTTTTCCGGTGTCACGTTGTCTCTCGGCCTGAATTCGCTTCTGGGCGAGCCGGTGCCCGCCGCCATTGAAAACTCGGCCACAATGGCCCGCTTTTATGTGCTGCAAGAAGCTAATCTGTTGGGGCCGGAACTTCAGGCAATGGCCAACGATGTCAACAACTCGAAGAAATTATTCAATGAAAGTCCTATACGTTTTGCCAAATTTCTGGATTTCCAAATTCAGGCACGCGGTCTGACTGCGGCCTATGTCACGAATGCCAGCGGCGTACCGCTGGCGCGAGCCCAAGAGGAGAATTCACCCGATTACACGATTCCGCGTTCAAACATCATGGCGCAAGCCGAATTGGGCAAGGTCACCATCTTTTCCGATGTGGCCAACAGTCAAGCAAGAGGCATTTTGAGGTTGCCCGACTATGACGGAGGTTACTTAGTCATTAGTCGTGCCATTGCCGGGAGGGTGCTCGAACACTTTGCTCAAACTCAGTCTTTCATTGCCGAATTCGATGAGATCGCGTCGAATCGTAATTTTATTGAACTAATCTTTATGCTGACTTTTATTGTGATTACTCTCATGATTCTTTTGGGCGCCATATGGCTGGGCCTGCGTGCGGCCAACGATCTTGTATCGCCCATCGACCGGCTGGTTATTGCCGCAGAGAAGGTCAGTGAAGGCAATCTTAGCGCCCGTGTACTCCTGGAAGATCGCGATGACGAAGTCAGCAATCTGAGTCACACGTTCAACCGCATGACCGAACA
>SMXP01000043.1 GCA_004356335.1 Alphaproteobacteria bacterium
CGGGATTATCCATACGCCGACGCCCGATTGTTTTCTCGATGGCATCACCCGGCGCGCCGTCATAGGCTTGGCCAAGGGTCATGGTTTTGAGATTATCGAGCGGGCGATCATGCCCGAAGAAATGGCGGCGTTCGAGGAATGCTTCATTACCGGTACGGCGGCGGAAGTGACGCCCGTATCGGAAATCGGCCCTTATCGGTTCCAGCCCGGCGAGATCTCTAAGACGTTGATGGAAGATTACGAAAAGCTGGTCAACCAGCAGAAGCAAAAGCCAGTCGTGGAGCAGGCCACGGCTTAACTTTTCCACGCTTTATGGCAGAGTGCGCATTTCCGCTCTGGTTATTTCCAACGCTTGGCCGCGTCGTCGTCTTTTTCTTTGGCCGCGACCCAGCGGGTGCCCGCGCCGGTTTCTTCCTCTTTCCAAAATGGCGCTTTTGTTTTGAGCCAATCCATGAGGAATTGAGCTGCTTCAAAGGCGGCATCTCTATGGGGTGAAGCCGTCAGCACCAGGACAATCTGATCCCCCGGAAACAGTTTTCCGTGGCGGTGGATGATCAAACTTGATGTAATGGGCCAGCGCGATTGCGCTTCTCGATCAATCCGCTCGAGTTCCTTTTGCGTCATGGCCGGATAGTGTTCCAGTGTGATCGACCGAATAAGATTGTCGTCACTCTTAGGTTGGTCCGGGTCGGCCATATGGCGCACCCGTCCGACAAAAGCGACGATGGCACCGGCGCCGGCATCTTGGTCTGCGAAGGCCGCGTATTCTTGACCAAGATCAAAGTCCTCGCGCTGTACGCGGATCACGGGTTAGCCTCCGGTAACGGGTGGAAAAAGTGCGATTTCATCACCGGCCTTGATCGGTGCATCGAACGTCACATGTTCCTGATTGACGGCGACGCGAATGACCTGGCGATGGGTGAGTGCGTCGGCAAACTCAGGTCCGCGATCGGATAACCAATCGAGAAGCCCGGCAACATCGGACACATGGGCAGGGAGGTCTATCGATTCCTCACTCATACCGATTTTTTGACGCAGCCAAGCAAAATACAATACCTTCATTGGGTTGTTTCGGCCTTTCAAGATGTCTTTTCATCCGATGCGTGACGGAAACCGGCCTTAAAATAATCGAACCCCGTGTAAATGGTGATTAAAGCTGCGACCCAAATTCCTGCCTCACCAAGTATTGAAGTGAACGAAATAAACTTGTCCGCTGCCGGCCCGGCAATGAGCAAAGCCAGGGCAACCATTTGAATGCCGGTTTTCCATTTGGCCAATAGGGTGACCGGTAGACTGACCCGGGCCGTGCCCAAAAATTCACGCAGTCCCGATACCAAAATTTCCCGGCAAAGAATGACAATAGCGGGAATAAGCATAATACCGGTGATCGTATCCCAGGCGACGAGCAAGACGATCGACGTTGCGACCAAAAGTTTGTCGGCAATAGGATCCAGCATCTGGCCCCAGCGAGATTGTTGAGCCCAGGCCCGAGCAACATATCCGTCCAGAAAATCGGTGATGCCCGCGATTATGAAAATGGTGAACACGATCCAGCGTGACTGATCGCCGCTCAGGAAAAAACTGCCGACCATTAAGGGCACAGCCAAAATCCGCCCATAGGTGAGCAAATTAGGCAGACTCGTCATCACACCCTGGGACGAATTGTGTGATTCTCTAGTCGTCATTATGAAAATAGTCGTATATTCGCTTCGCCATGGATTGGCTTATTCCTTCCACGGCCTCGAGATCCGCAAGGCCTGCCTGTTTCACAGAGCGCGCTGATCCGAAATGATGGAGCAAGGCCCGCTTGCGCTTTGCACCGATCCCCGGAATGTCATCCAGCGGGGAGGCGCCGATATCTTTCTTCCGCCGCGACCTGTGACTGCCAATAGCAAAGCGGTGTGCCTCGTCCCTGAGTCGCTGTAAATAGTATAGTACGGGACTGTTCGGTTCCAGTATGAAGGACGGGTGGTTAAGCATATGTAACCGCTCGCGGCCGGCGTTCCGGTCGGGGCCTTTCGCTATGGCAACGAGGGGGACCCCATCAACGCCAAGTTCGGCAAAAACGTCACGGGCCACGCCCAATTGGCCCCTACCGCCATCGATAATCACAAGATCCGGCCAAGGGCGTTCGTCATCAGCGTTCGCCTCTGCGGTTTCTTTCAATAATCTGGTGAAGCGCCGGGTCAACACTTGGCGCATCATGCCATAATCATCTCCCGGTGTGATGGCATCGCTGCGAATGTTGAATTTGCGGTACTCGTTTTTTTGAAACCCTTCCGGGCCACCTACGATCATGGCGCCAACGGCATTTGTCCCTTGAATGTGGCTGTTATCGTAAACCTCGATGCGCTGTGGTGGCCGGTCGAGATCGAACGTGTCGGCCACGGCTTCCAACAAGCGGCGCTGTGACGCGGATTCGGCAAACCGGCGCGCCAAGGCTTCGCGCGCATTAACCAATGCATGATTGACCAGATCGCGTCGCTCGCCGCGTTTGGGGACAAAGATCGATATTTTGCGTTCGGCCTTTATGCTGAGCGCGTCGGCAAGCAAATGCTGATTGGCAAGCCCTAGGTTGAGTAAAATCAGCTTAGCGGGTGGTTTATTGTCGTAAAATTGCGCCAAGAACGACTCAAGCACGTCGGCCAAGGTCTCGGACTTATCGTGACGGGGAAAGTATGCTCGGTTGCCCCAGTTTTGCTTAGCCCGGAAAAAGAAAACTTGAATGCACACTTGTCCGCCTTCCCGCTTAGCGGCGAAAACATCCGCCTCCTCGGTATTTTTCGGATTGATTCCTTGGTGTGCCTGAATGGCTGTCAAAGCGTGGATTCGATCGCGATAGGAAGCGGCTTGCTCGAAATCCAGCCGCTCGCTCGCTGTATCCATTAGCTTTGATAAGTGAGATTGGACCTTCCTGCTTTTGCCGTCCAGGAATACGATGGTTTCGTCAATCAGCTTTGCGTAGCTCTCTTCGTCGATATAACCGACGCATGGTGCGCTACATCTTTTGATCTGATAAAGCAGGCAAGGTCGCGTTCGGCTTTCGAATACACTGTCAGAGCAGGAACGCAAAAGAAATGCGCGCTGTAAAGTATTCAGCGTTCGGTTGACAGCACCAGCCGATGCGAAGGGGCCAAAATATCGACCTTTACGATTGCGTGCTCCTCTATGTTTTACCACTTGAGAAAATGGGTGATCTTCCGTCATCAAAATATACGGGAATGATTTGTCGTCGCGCAGTAGGATGTTGTAGTAGGGTTTTAAGCGTTTGATCAGATTGGCTTCGAGCAGCAGCGCTTCGGATTCTGTTTCTGTCGTAGTGAATTCCATTTCCGCCGTCGCCGCAATCATACGCGCGATGCGATTGGTGTGTCCGCTCAATTTGGTATAGCTGGTCACCCGCTTTTTAAGGTTGCCGGCCTTACCCACATAAAGTGCATCGCCCTGTTCATCGATCATGCGATAGACCCCAGGGCCACCCGGCAAGGTCTTCAAGTAAGACTTGACAACTTCAGGGCCTGTCGGTCGCGAAGTTACGCCGTCCTTGTTGGTGTTGTCGCTTTTGTCCGCGCCTTGTGACATCGACTTTCACGTAACCGTGGTGTACCGCCCGAACCCGCAATGAATGGTACTTTTCGCCGTTTCCGCTCAGGCAAAGTTAGCGTAGATGAATACTAGATAGGAAATCGTCAAAATAATCCCGGAAATCCGACCGATCGGCGCGCCGGCAAAGGTGTAGCGTGCCACGACAAAGGCAGCCAGCAGCATCACCCAAAGATTGAAGTCGAGAAATTCAGGCGTGACGGGAATATCGGTGATCATTGCCGCAACCCCC
The DNA here is from genome assembly GCA_004356335.1 of Alphaproteobacteria bacterium. Classification (GTDB taxonomy): domain Bacteria; phylum Pseudomonadota; class Alphaproteobacteria; order SMXP01; family SMXP01; genus SMXP01. The sequence continues at coordinate 3,836 of SMXP01000043.1, forward strand.
ATGACCGCAAGAAGATTGAATAAATTGCTGCCGATGACATTGCCCATAACCATTGCGGATTGGCGGCGCATGGCCGCGGCGATGGCAGTGGCCAATTCGGGCAGTGACGTGCCGAACGCGATCAGGCTTAGTCCAATGACGGATTCGGAGATACCCGCAATCCGCGCCAATTGTTCTGCGCTGTCCACAAGAAAATGGCTGGCAATCGGTAACCCTCCCAAACCGATCACCAGGGTGGCGCCAATGGCGACATTGCTTTTCAGCAAGCCGCCGACACCGTCAGGGTCGATCAATTGTTCCGCCGCTGGATTCTTGTTCCGCCCGCGCACGACCCGAATGCCGGAATAGACCAGAAACGCGATGATCAGGCCAAACAGCAATAAGCCATGTTCAAAGACAAGTTGGCCTTTAAAGCACAGCACGACAAACAAAACGCTCGATGCCAGCATCAGAAAAGTATTGCGCCGAATACCCGGCTGGCTGGTGGCAAGGGGGTAAAACATGGCGGGGACACCCAGCACCAAGAACACGTTCGCCACATTGCTGCCGACCACATTGCCCAATGCGATGCCCGGAAGCCCATCGATAGCGGCCTGGACGCTGATCACGAGTTCCGGCGCGGATGTTCCGAAGGCGACAATGGTCAGTCCGATCAGCAGCGGCGGGACGCCAAACTTCATGGCGATCGACACGGCCCCCCGGACAACCAGGTCGGCGAACAAAAGCAGGAAGAGTAAGCTCGCAACGAGCGCAAACAGCAAGGACATGGATGTCAAACGAGCCTTTTCATCGCCGGCCGGTTGCCCCCCTAACAAGAAAGGCCTTTATATAGGGGGCACGGTCGAAGGCAAGGCCGATCCATCCTTGGTCTGCGAGCCTGCCCGGGCTTTCTGTTCGTGGGCCTTCGTGGGTGTAAAATTTGTGTACGGAGAAATGGTTCCATTTTGCCGGTGACGGCCCGAACGCCCCGCGCTTTCCGGCGGATATAATGGCTGACCGTTTCGCGGATATACGGCGTCGATTTGATTTGGCACAGACCGTTTTCCTAAACTAGAGATCGTTTTATTTATTGATAATTCTCCTTTTGATAGCAAATTTTGCCTTTATTCGGCTCGTCGGCAGTATCCTAAAATAACAAAAAAGCCTGGGTTCATGGGGTTTTCTGCGGCAAACCGGTTAATGGAATATCACTTTGCGGTTGCCAAGGCTGCGGGGGTGGACGTAGCCTGTGATTCTGTAGAGCGAGGGAGAGTTCGGGCAACAGAGGTACGGGGGAGTTCCGGGTACGCGTCCATGTGACGACCGGAGCGCAACCGAGAGAGCGGAGGGGCGCCATGTCCCAAAGCGACAAGCCGAACTGGTGGCGCGGCATCGACATTCCAGGTCTTCTGGGGTGCGTCGTCCTGGTTTTTATGACCTACGGAATTTTTTGGTATTACACCGAAGCCATCAAAGGCACGTTTGATATTGATGCCGAAGCACCCAAGCGGGCGAGCTTGATCTGGACCGAAGCGAAGTAACGCGCTTTTTCCATTAGAGCATTTTCGAGCGAACCGGTGTCCACCCCGGCCTTCGCCGGGGCATGCTTTTCCTGAAAATGCTTTAGAAGAGGAGTCTCGATTACGGATCGCTTGGCGTGGAAGATCCGTTGGGCGCCGGCGGATTTGCGTTTTGTTCTTGTTCACGCTTTTGTCGGATTGCCTCTTGAGGACTTTCCGGAATGACACCGCGCATGGCCTGCAGTATGGATGCCACGGGCTCCGTAAAAATGCCGACTTCGCCGTTATCGTAAGTCCTTCGCCAATTCTCGTATGATTCAGCAAAACCTGGATGAACCTCGACGATGCTCTCCACCTCTATGACGGACAAGTCCATTGCCGATACGGCAAAGGCGACGTGATAGACATCGGTAAAGAAACGCCGGCCCGTTTGGGGATCCGTCATGGGAATTCCGATGATGCTGACATGGACGGCCGGGCCTAGATCGAGAAGGGTTTCCGTCTTACCGACCACGATGCGCGAGGGATTATTCGTCTGACCCGATCTATACGTCCAAACTTGACCGGCTTCGTACCGCCCGTCCTGGGCTGAGGCCCGTTCCGTAATAACCGCGCCGGTTGTTAGCATGACAATCAAAAACAAATACAGAAGCCGCATGGAAACTCACTCTCCTAGTCCTGCATAATCCAATGGGGTGCAGTGTTTCGCCCTTAGCCGCCATCGTCAAGGGTGACGGGCCCCGGCGTTTACCCTGTGCGCTGGCAAGCCTGACCGGCAATAAAGGCAAAGACATGGCAGTCGGTCGTCACCCACCGGGTCCTTGCGGGATGAGATTGAACAAATGCCAGACGATATAAAAATCGTCATGGGGACCAAAGCCGGTATCGGACAGGCGGATGATTTTGTCGCCGTCTTTCCTGAGCTCTTATCCTCCCCGCCGTTTTTTCTTGCCTTTTTTGCGGTAGGAGTGGGTGCCCGGGCGGCCGGAGGTGGAGCGGGCTTTGACCGGCGTGTCCTTGCCCGTGGTGGTGGCCGGGCGCGCGCCGGCTGCTTGTTCCACGGCACTTTGCCGCGCGAAGGGATCGTCGGCCAGGAGCAATTCGGTTTGCTGCAGCCGTTTGATTTCGTCGCGCAGGCGCGCCGCTTCCTCGAACTCCAAATTGCCCGCCGCTTCGCGCATGCGCTTTTCCAGATTGTCCAAATGGGCTTTTAGATTGCCGCCGATAAACATCTCCTTGTCTTCGCCGAATCCGGCGTCGACGGTTACATGATCCTGCTCGTAAACCGATCCGAGAATATCGCCGATATTCTTGCGCACGGATTCCGGCGTGATGCCGTTTTGTTCGTTATAGGCCCGTTGCTTGGTGCGCCGCCGCTCGGTTTCGGCCATGGCGCGCTCCATGGAGCCGGTCCTCTTATCCGCATAGAGAATAACCCGGCCGTCTAGATTGCGCGAGGCGCGGCCGATGGTTTGCACTAAGGAAGTCTCCGAGCGCAAAAAACCTTCTTTGTCTGCATCGAGAATGGCGACCAAAGCGCATTCGGGAATATCGAGCCCTTCGCGCAGTAAATTAATGCCGACCAAAACGTCGAACGCCCCCAGGCGCAGATCGCGGATGATCTCGATGCGCTCCAAGGTTTCGATATCCGAATGCATGTAGCGCACGCGGATGCCTTGTTCGTGCATATATTCCGTGAGATCCTCGGCCATGCGTTTGGTCAAGGTGGTGACCAGCACCCGTTGGCCCTTGGCTGCCACGGCGTGGCATTCGGCGATCAGATCATCCACTTGCTCGCTGGCGGGCCGCACGATCACATTGGGGTCGATCAGGCCGGTCGGCCGGATCACCTGCTCGACAAACACGCCATTGGTGCGGTCGAGTTCCCATGGGCCCGGCGTCGCCGAGACGAACACAGTGGGCGGGCGCATGGCATCCCATTCCTCGAAATTGAGCGGCCGATTGTCCATGCAGGAGGGCAGGCGAAAACCGTGATCGGACAAAGTCTTCTTGCGCCGGAAGTCGCCGCGGGACATGCCGCCCAATTGGGGTATTGTGACATGGCTTTCATCGACAAAGACCAGGGCGTTATCGGGCAAATATTCGTAAAGCGTGGGCGGTGGTTCGCCGCGCTTGCGGCCGGTCAAATAGCGCGAATAGTTTTCGATCCCGGGGCAAGAGCCGGTGGCACCCATCATTTCCAAATCGAAATTGGTCCGTTGTTCCAATCGTTGTGCTTCCAATAACTTGCCATGGGCGTTGAACCAGTCGAGCCGCTCCTTGAGATCGCTTTTGATCTGCTTCATGGCCTGCTGCAGGGTGGGCCGCGGCGTGACGTAATGACTATTGGCATAGACTTTGACTTGCTTCGGCGTGCCGGTTTTTTTGCCGGTGAGAGGATCGAACTCGGTGATTTCCTCGATCTCGTCACCGAATAACGACAAGCGCCAGGCGCGGTCTTCCAGGTGCGCCGGGAAAATCTCGATCACGTCGCCGCGCACCCGAAACGTGCCGCGTTGAAAAGCTTGGTCGTTGCGCCGATATTGCAGGGCCACCAGATCAGCCAACAGCTGATTGCGTTCGATCCGGCTGCCTTGTTTCAAGTCGAATGTCATGGCGGTATATGTCTCGACCGAGCCGATGCCGTAAATACACGACACGGAGGCGACAATGATCACATCATCCCGCTCGAGAATGGAACGGGTTGCCGAATGGCGCATGCGGTCGATCTGCTCGTTGATTGAGGATTCCTTCTCGATATAAGTATCCGTACGCGGAATATAAGCTTCCGGCATGTAGTAATCATAGTAAGAGACGAAATATTCCACCGCATTGTTGGGAAAGAAATCCTTCATCTCACCATATAGCTGGGCGGCCAGGGTTTTGTTGGGGGCCAGGATCAGGGCCGGGCGCTGCACCGCTTCGATGACTTTGGCCATGGTGAAGGTCTTGCCCGAGCCGGTCACGCCCAACAGCACTTGCTCGTGTTCTTTGTTGTCGAGCCCTTGGATCAATTCGCTGATGGCCTGGGGTTGATCGCCCGCCGGTTCGAAATCCGACACCAGCCCGAAAGCGACGCCCCCTTCGGATTTCTCCGGCCGAATCGGGCGATGCGGCGGGAACAAAGCCGCTTGCTCGGGCACAAAGGCCGCCCCCGGCGCTTCGGAAAATCCTGGATTGTCGGCAGATGAGGACATGAAGCGAATATGCCTCCCCCTTGGGCATATTGCTAGGGTCGGCGTTTCGTCTTTGATGCCGGTTCGGTGTGCTCGGCGCGTGCCGACCAGCGACAACATGTGGGCCGTGCTGCGGCGGGTGTAGGGCGTGTCGGAGAGGACTACGCGTCGACCTTCTCCCCCAGCACCACATAGCGCCAGGGGCCGGAGGTGAAAGAGTCGAAGGGATAGCAGGTGACCAGGGCCAAACGCGTGCCGGGGCCATAGGCGTCGAGGCCCGAGGCGTCGGCATGAACGATGCGGGTTTCCGTCACCCGAAATGTAACTGTTGTGCCGTCGGCATTGGTCACGTGCACCTGGTCGCCGATCTCCACGTCTTTCAAGAAACGAAAATGGGTATCGCGATGGGCCGATATGACCGAGAGCCCGCGCGCGCCGGGCACGGGGGTATTGCTCATGTGACCGGGGCCGAACGCCATGGCTTGGCCGCTGGCGGATTTGAGCACGATGGCGCTTTGGTTCAAGCGCGGCACGGTGATCTTGGCCACCGGCCAGGTATCGGCCCACGGCCAGGGCTTGGGCGCGGCCTCGCCGCTCAGCGCCCGGTCCCACGCCGCCTCGAGCATGACTTGGGCGACCATGGCTTTGGCTTTGATGTAAATCCCATGAGCCATTTGGCTGGCGCCGAACACCAGGAGGGCGATTGCGGCGGCGGCCAAAGCCGCACGCCGCACGCCCGCCGGCAAGCTGTGTTGCCGGCGGAGCGGAGCCGTCCCCTCCCAAGTCAATGGCGTACCTCTTGCGCCCGGCGCGGCCGCCGGTAAACGACCCACAGGGCGAAGGCGAGCAACAGGCTGAGCGCACCGGTCAGGATCATGCGATCGGCCGGCGTGGCGCCTTGGGGCAAAACCAGCCCTTTTTGTTGTGTCATGGCCATGGCCGGTTGCATGTCGGCGACCTCGAGGGCGGCGAATTGTACGGGCATGTTGCCCTTATCGGCGCGCCGGGCCGATGTCGGTTGCACATTGAAGTCGGGGCCGCCGAACACTTTGTCGAAATCCCAGCCGTCCGGCAGATTCAAGGGGACATCGCGGCGGACCAAGCCGTCATCCATCGGTCGAGACGGTGTCACGTCGACCGCCACCAAACTCGTCAGTCGGCTGACCAGATGATAATCGAGGGCAACCGCCAGCACCGCTTGGTCCACTTGTTGCCAATCGGCGCCCATGAAACGGGTCTCCTCGATGGCGGCGATCTTTTTGCGCGCCCACAGTTTGGCGATACCGTTTCCTTCGATCGCCTTGTCGAGGGGCAATTCGGCGAGCCAAGGTGTACCGTTCAAATCGCCGGCAATATGCAAGACGCCGTCGGCCTTTTTGAGCTTGGCGGTCAGCACCACCGGTTCGCCGGCATATAGATCGGGCAGGGGGTTGGGCCAGGCTTCGGCGATATTGTTGAACGGCCATTGAACCGCCAGATCGGTCATGACCGGCCGCTCGAGCTTTTCGAACAATTCCACCATACGCGCGCGAACTTGGTCTTCATTGCCGATATGGGTGAACGTGCCGCGGCCCAAACGGGCGGCGCGCGACATGAAATAGGAATTAGGCGCCGAGCCGATGCCGACCGTAAACAAACGCGACCGGCCCAGGCTTCGATCGATGGCGGAGAACAATTGCGCTTCATTGCCGATGGCGCCGTCGGTCAAGAAGATGACTTGCCTTACCCGGCTGGTGTCGGTGGGGGTCAGGTCGAACAGAGCGGCCTCCAAAGCGGGCAGCATTTCCGTGCCGCCATTGGCCGTGAGCCGGGCGACGAATTGTTTGGCGAAAGTCACATTGGTCGGATTTGCCGGCACCGGATTGGCAAATACCATATCCATGGTGTTGTCAAAACGGATGACATTGAACAGATCCGTCGGTCGCAAACGATCGAGCGCCATCAACAAACTGGCGCGCGCCTGGCGGATCGACTCGCCGCCCATGGAGCCGGAATTGTCGATCACGAAAATCGTCTCGCGCGGTCGGATCACTGCCTCGCTGCCGTCAGTGATGCGCGGCGGCACGACAATCGCCAGAAGATAATCCTCGCCGTTAAAAGTCTCGCGAAACAAAGCCGCCTCAGGCGCGGTGCCGGCCTTGGGTGACCAGACCAATTCGAAATCCTTATTGGCCGCGACTTCGCCTTGTTTAAGTGTCAGCGTTGCGCCGTCATTGCCGTTGCGGCGGATGTCAATGTCATGATGGGAACTGGCAATGTCGCCCAAGGCAAAGCCGGTTCTGAGGGAGATAGTGAGGGTCACCGGATTGACCTTGGGGGCCTCCGGATCTTCGTCGGGTCGCAGATAAGGCGGTTCGATGCGGTCCCGGTCGGGCACCGGATCGGATAGGGTGCCCCAGCCGCGCTCGTTGAAATTGACCATTTGAATGCGCGGCGGCGGGTTGTAACGGGGGGCCACGACCATGGGAAAGCGTAGCGAGAATTGTCCGTTGTCGAGCCTCACGTGCTCTTGATATTCGATCTGTATGATGACGGTTTCATGGGGTCCGATATTGGCCACCGAATTGGTGAAGATGTTCGGCCGTTGCTGTTCGACCAGGCTGGCTTTGTATCCCTGCGCCTTGGCTTCTTGGTAAATGTAGCGGGCTTCTTCGCGTTCCTTGATCAGGCCTTCAATGACCCGGCCGCCGATTATCATGCGCAGCGTATCGACGCTCGCTTCATCGGGCATGGGAAACACATAAATGCCCTCGACCCAGCCGTCGCTGGGGTTTTGGAAGCGTTGCGTCACGCGGGTGCGGGCGATCGGTCCGGTGATGGTGATGTCCACATCGGTGGCCACCAGCGGTGCTTCGATGTAATAGCCGGCTTGTTTTGAATCGAGCAAAAGCCCGCCAAAACCCATATCGCCGGGACGCACGAGACCTTGTGCCAATTGGACATTGGATGGTGTGACCTGTTGGGCATTGGCCGCCGCGATCAATGCTGCGACAATGAGAAAAGCGCCTGCCCACAGAGCAACAAAAAAGCCGGCTGGTTCGTGCCGGCTTTGTGCAACCTGTCGGGGGCGTGACTGGTTGATTGGCGATGTCATAACGATTTCCTTGGTCAAAATGGGATGGCATGAATTGACAGGGTCAAGGAAAGCAGCTGAATGCGGTGAGAATGTCGCGAAGCTCGTGCCCTTTCGTGGTGACTTTGTGACCATATTGGGGCGCAAACATATCTTGCACCGCGATCCCACCGGCAGTAGGTTGCCCGTCGCTCGGGATCACCGACTCACTTGATCGACAAGAGGCTTGATATAGGAAATCCGAAGATGTCCTCGATCATCGCGGCAGCGCTGAAACGGATAAAACCGTCGCCGACCATGGCGGTCGCCCAAAAAGCGCGCGAGCTCAAAGCGCAAGGGGTGAATGTCATCGGCTTGGGCGCCGGTGAACCCGATTTCGATACGCCGGACAATATCAAACAGGCGGCGATCGACGCCATCAATCGGGGTGAAACCAAATACACGTCGGTCGACGGCATTCCCGAACTGAAGGATGCGATTTGCGCCAAGTTCAAGCGCGACAACGATCTCGACTATGAGCCGTCGCAAATCATTGTGAGCCCGGGCGGCAAGGCGGTCATTTACAACGCCATGGTGGCGACCCTCAATCCCGGCGATGAGGTGATCATTCCCGCGCCCTATTGGGTGTCCTATCCCGACATGGTGCGTTTGGCGGGGGGCACGCCGGTCTTTGTCGAAGCGCCCATGGAAAATAATTTCCGAATGACGCCTCAAGACCTGGCAGCGGCGATCACGCCGAACACCAAATGGCTCATTTTCAACTCGCCGTCGAACCCGTCCGGAATTGCCTATCGGCGCGACGAATTGAAGGCCCTAACGGATGTGCTCATGGGTCATCCGCAGGTCTGGATTCTAACCGACGATATGTACGAACACTTGGTCTATGACGATTTCGAATTCACCAGCCCGGCCCAGGTCGAGCCGGGCCTTTATGACCGCACCTTGACCATGAACGGCGTGTCCAAGGCTTATGCCATGACCGGTTGGCGCATCGGCTATGGCGGCGGACCGGTGGAACTGGTCAAGGCCATGGCGAAAGTACAGTCGCAATCGACGTCCAATCCCACCTCGATCAGCCAATGGGCCGCCGTCGAAGCCTTGAATGGACCGCAAGATTTCATCGCCGAACGGGCGGCGGTTTTCAAAAGCCGGCGCGATCTGGTGGTTGCCATGCTCAACCAAGCAACCGGCATCGTCTGTCCCCTGCCGGAAGGGGCGTTTTATGTTTATCCCAGTTGCGCCGAGCTGATCGGCAAGACGGCGCCGTCCGGCAAAGTCATCGCCAGCGATGGGGATTTCGTGGCCGAACTGCTCGAGGCCGAAGCGGTGGCCGTTGTTCAGGGCGAGGCGTTCGGTCTGTCGCCCCACTTCCGCATTTCCTACGCCACGTCGACCGACGCCTTGAAAGAAGCCTGCACCCGCATTCAGCGGTTCTGTGCGTCGTTAACCTAATGGCTGGGCCCGGTTTGCGGTCGGTGGCCGCCATCCGTTGCTATGGCCATTTGTTAGCCAACCTGATCGCCAAACAAATGTGCTAGAGTTTGGCCACGGAAGGAACCAGCGATGCTGATCAAGACCCGCCGCAGCTGGGACATTGCGGAAAATCAAGTGACGCCGGAAGACGTGTTCTTAAATCGTCGCAAACTGGTTCAACGGGCCGGTCTGATTGCCGCCGGGTCGGCGCTGGGCGGCCTTGTGGCGTGCGACGATGGCGCCGGCCAAGCCAATATGGCAAGCCCAGCGCAG
>SMXP01000044.1 GCA_004356335.1 Alphaproteobacteria bacterium
AACCGAAAGTTACCGACACGCGCCGAATTTATTATATGCCGACATCGTGCTTCCGGCTGCAACCTTTGGCGAAAAAGGCGGTACCTATCAGAATTCCGAGCGGCGGATTTATGTCACCGACAAGGCAATCGACCCTCCGGCTAACACTAAGCCCGACCTTGACATCATCATTACCGAAGGACGCGAAGTTGCAAGCCGCTTAGGCCTCGATGCCGACAAAGTGTTTCCCTATAAGAAGACGACCGAGGGACCGCACAAGGGAAAATACGATCCGGAAGACGTGTTTCGTGTGATCCTCGCGGCATCAAAGGGCACATCAACTGATTTTTCCGGATTACTTGAAATTGAACAACGTGACGGCATCAGCCCTTATCAATCCTTGCGGGATACAAAAGGCTTATTTTATCCCGCACCTAATTACGACATCGCAGTCAGCGGCGGCTTCAAGCGCAAATATGCCAACCAAGAAAAAGGTTGGGAAGACAAGCCTTATGGTTATTTTCCCCATCCTGACGGGCGCGCCAGATTCAAACTGTGCGAGCAGGACTATTCACGCGCGCGTGAGATATTAGCCAAAGTCGATGACATCGGTCGTGACCCCAAAGCGCGAATCACCGATCATCGGGATGTTTTGATCGAGTTGCGCGACAATGGTCTGCCCGGTGAACTGCCGGACTTCGAAGGTCTTGAATTGTCACTGGGCGAGCAACAACAACAGGACAAATATCCGCTTTGGCTTAGTTTAGGGGTCGTATTCGAGCATTTTCATACGGCTAAAACCATACGGTCGCCGACCATTCAGCGCTTGGTACCGGAAATGTATGTCGAGATTAATCTCGATGATGCGCAACTTTGGAATATCGATGATGGTGAATGGGTAAGGATAGTGACGCCGCGGATCGATCCAGATACCGGAGAGAATTGCTTTTACGAAGCGCGCGCATCGATCGGCACTAATTCCAAAGTCCGTCCGGCGCGCAATCTCGTGATGCCCGGACAGATTTTTTCTCCGTGGAACTTGTCGGTAGCGGACAGCGCCGATCCGCGGAAAAACAAGTGGCTGGTAAACACTGTGTCAAGACGGTTGTTTGATCCGGTGTCCGGTCAGGCGGACTTTAAGCACCTCAAAGCCCGCATCGAAAAGATCGCATAAGTAAGACGAAACGATGTCCAGCAAAGACCACAACGCAGAGAACGGCGTTAAGCGTCGCGAGGCGATTGCCATTGCCGCTACCGCTTTGGGCTCTTTGATAGCCGCTGCAATGGTACGCAGCGAGGCGGCGCCGAAAAAGGCCGTGCTGCGCCCGCCGGGCGCCCTTTTGGGAAGCGATTTTTCTGCCGCCTGCATTCGATGCTTTCAGTGCGGCAGTGTGTGTCCTAGTCAATGCATTCAATTCAGAAGCCTGTCGGATGGACTTACCGAAGCTTACACGCCCTATATCGAACCTCGGGAAATTGCCTGCATTTTGTGTATGAAATGCACCGAGATTTGCCCTACCGATGCGCTAACACCCATAACAAACGATCCCGAAGTCATTGCCACAGAGGTCAAAATGGGCACGGCCTGGGTCAATGAAGGTCTCTGTTATTCCTTCAACGATCGGATCTGCGGCGTTTGCTATTACGCGTGCCCCTACCCGGATGAGGCCCTTCGGCTTGGCGAGGGCGCCCGCCCGTATATCAATGAAGACGCCTGTGTCGGTTGCGGCAATTGCGAGCGTGCCTGCATCCACCTGCCTCAAGCCGTCCGGATCGAGCCGGCAAGCGAGGTGCCGTCGTGAATATCATGCGTCGGCTTTGTCAATGGGGAGCCATCGCCATCATTCTTTTGCTTCCCTTGATATCCCGGGGCGGCGCGCTTTATCAAGCCTTCGGGCCGGGTGCCACACACGTTAAATCTTTGGCGACACCCTGGGAATATTTCTTGTACAAGTCTTACGCCTTCTCGTTCGGACGTTTTGACGATCCGGTTGCCTTGAGCGATCAGTTCAATGGGGGCTATTGGTCCATAACCCTGTTCGGCGTGACCATAAGCGATCCGCTCGCCCTATTGGGACACGCCCTAGCAGGGCTGACAATCCATTGGCCGCTCTTGGTCGGCGCGCTCATGCCAATCATCATTGCCGTATTAATGGGGCGCGTCTTTTGCGGCTGGATTTGTCCGGTCAACACAATTTTGGAATTAAATGCCAAATTCCGCCGATGGCTGGAAAGGAAGTTGATCCACATTAGACTGCCGACCGCTCTGGCTCCTTTGCAATCGCGCTATCTCGTATTGCTTGCCGGAATTATCATTTCGACCATCGCCGGTGTCGGTATTTTTGGATTTATTCTGCCTTATGTGGGTCTTGTCCGTGATTGGCACTTGGTTGTCTATGGCGGCGCGTTCGGCTTTGGTGTCCTTTTCATGGTCGTCTTGATGGCAATAGAGCTGGTGGCAGCACCTCGTTTGTGGTGCCGCAGCTTATGTCCGACCGGTTTGGTGCTGGGTCTGTTAGGGCGCAAACGGCTATTTGGCATTAAACCTCACCCGTCGCGCGACTGTCTACAGGGATGCCACTTATGCGCCAAAGTCTGCCCGGTGGGAGTCGATCCCATCAACCAACTAAAGACCGAGGAATGTATGATGTGTAATGCTTGTGTCACTCAGTGCCCAAGCGACGTCATTACTCTGGGCCTAACCACTGGTCAAGCCAAGCGCCATTCGCACTCGGTTACGGCATTATCTATTGCATTTGCCCTTGTCTTTTTGGCCGGCTCATCATTTGAAGCGAAGAGTCATCACATCAAGGGCTTGCCCCATTACGGTTACTTAGAGAACTATCCGCAAACGCCCACTTTTGAATTGCAAGCGACAATTGCACCTTATGACATTATTGTGGTGACATATTTGCTAGAGGGTCTAGACAAATCGTTAGCCGCCACACCCGACGACGCCATGAGTTACGTGACAATCACGAACAAGGAAACCCGCAAGCCATATACCGGCAGATTAGAAATAGAATTCCAGCCTAAAAACGGCAGCTCGGCGACGACCCGCTTTTTTTTGGAACCGTTGGAAGAAACCGTATACCGTTCACGCGTGACACTGTCGGCTAATTCTTACGACATGACTTTACGTATTTTGGATGAGCCACAAAGACAAGTCACCATCCATCTCGATCTATCACCGGGGTCGAATTGGTGGCTGATAGCCAGCGCTCTGGCTGCCATAGGGGCGCTTTCTACCGTAATATTGCTTGGTGTTAACCGACGCCATCGGCCGGCTCGTCCGCGTACGCAATAACATCAGAGGGCAAATTGACGACCGAAAATCAAGTTAATCGTCGGGCCTTGATCACAGGCGCCTTTCGCCCAACAAAGCCCGAAAGTAAGATTATAAGACCGCCCGGCGCCGTGGCTCAAAAATCCTTCTTTGAATCGTGCGATGGCTGCGGTGATTGTGCCGAGGCGTGCCCGGCCGACGCAATCATAATGCAAGGCCCCCGCCAAAGGAACGGCGATCGAAGTCCGGAAATACGTGTCAATGATAATCCCTGCATCATGTGTGTTGGCTTGCAATGCACATCGAGCTGCCCAACCGGTGCGTTACAGCCGGTCGTGCCGGAAACCATGCACATGGGCCGGATTGAGTTTAATGCCAGCGTCTGCTGGGCAAGCCAGGGCCTAGACCCGGGGTGTAATTATTGTTTCGATCGCTGCCCGCTCAAAGGCAAGGCGATCACCTACCGGCAAAACGTTGGGCCCGAGATTAACAATGATGTGTGTACCGGATGTGGAACGTGTGTTTATTACTGCCCGTCGCAGCCCAAGGCGTTGACCCTAAGGCCAATGGAATAAAGCACGTGACGGAATTTGAACTTGCGATCTACTCCGTTTAACTCGTCCCGGAAAGACCCTAAGTGCTGTTTTGGTTCTGCTGGCGCTCTTTGCGCCGCGCCATTTTTTGCACGAGATTGTCCGCAATCCCCGGCCGGCTCCATGGACAGACCGCGATGCAAATTGCGCATCCTTGATATTCGTTAAAGTAGGGCACGCATTTGTCGAAATCGACATACCATTTCTCCGTGCCACGGACTTTTTGTTTAGTGTCGAAAATTGCACCCGGAGGGCACGCATCCGAACACACCCGACAATTCACACAAAAATCATCGGCGCCGAAATCGTCCCCATGATCGGGTATGAGTGGCATATCCGTGCGGACAGCCGACAAACGTAAAAGCGAGCCCAGCTTGCGATTGATAATCGAACCGTGCTTGCCCAACTCGCCAAGGCCGGCCTGTAACGCCGCCGGAATCAAATTCATTTTTCCCGAAGAGGGCCCACCCTGATTTTCCGCATAATAGCCTTGAGATCGAATCCAATTGGCCACGTTGCCGGCGATGCGGTCCACCTGATTGTAAACAAGCCCTACTTCTATGGCCGTTGAAGGATCTTCCTTGGTCGGCGGCGCATTTTTCATCATCTCGTAGCGCATGCGTCCGCCGAACACGACAATCCAGGGCAAGTTTGGAATATCGTGTTGGTCGAAAAACCATGCGGGATCGAGCGCGGCAATCCCTACGAGATCGGCTTCATGGGTGAGCGCGAATTCTTTCACCTTTGCCGACCAGTTTTCCGGCGTATCTTCGACCCGTGTTTGGGCAATATCATCAAGTATTTTGGGCGCCCGGTTTTTTACATCGCTATATATCTTGCCGACCTCGGGGTTGGCGCCACGTGTCAACATGAATTTGCACAATTCCCCGTGGGGAATCGAATCAAACGCAAAATCATTGGGCCAATAAACGATTGAAGGCCGGCGAAATTCACTTTCGCCCAAACCGTTGATGGTATTTCCTGCGATACGGGGAAGCAAACGCCGCTGCTCTTCGGACATTTGCCAATTTGTTCGAGCCTTTTTCGCCATAGGCCGCTCCTCTTGCGCCGTTCACACAAGTCGGAAAGGACTATAGGCAGCCCGAGACCGGATGAGCAGCACCATCAAGGCTCATATTAAGCGCCTATTACTTGCCAGTAATACTAATTGTGAACAATATGGCCGAAAGCACCTGGTTTGGTCGCCCGTTGATCATACGGATCGGCGCCGGCCGCATTGTCTTGGCGATATTGTTCGCTCTTCGTTGCGTCTATGGCATCGCGCAAGGCCTTCATGATGATCGACGGCGCATCGACGTCATGACGCTCCGCCTCGTCCAACAAGAGACGGATCGCTTCCAAATGCCCCAGACGTCGTTTCGTCGATGCGGCAGTGGTCTCTGGGTCATTGTCGCCGAGCAGGGACGCGGGGTCGCCATAGAGATATTCACGGATCCGAGGAAGCTCGCACACTTTGAGATGGCGCTTGCCATTCAACAATCGGCTAATTTGAGAAACGTCTATGCCCAACGTTGCGGCCAAACCTACACGTGATTTTCCTGGTAGTTTGAGGCCTTCCTTGATTTCTGCCGTATCCATACTTCACTCTACCCACCAACTCATATGTAATACTTACATATTTGGCGCAAAAATTACACACTTAGATGACAGGAACACTAGGGCAGAAAGTGAAACAGAGGGTAAAGGCGTTGGATCAAATAACCTTTTTTTCAACGATTTGAGAGGGTTCCCGCGCTCTGCGTCAACCTTGTGGCGAGGCGAATACGTTGGATCAAGTTCGCCGTCTGATAGCTGGGCTCGGCGGCAATCGTCCCCGGTTGGACGTGCGACCGGTCAGGCCGCGGCGCTGACACCGGCCTGTTCGACACATGCCAGAGCCTCACGGATCACTTGCGGACCGGCGCCGGGCTTAGGGCCGTGTTCGCTTATATGCCGCCGCCAACGTTTCGCCCCGGCAACGCCGTGAAACAATCCCAGCAAATGACGGGCCATGGCGTATAGCGGCACGCCCTCAGCGCATTTGCGCTCAGCATAGGGAAGGAAGGCCTCAACGATCTCCGCCCGGGTCGGCGGTTTTCGCCGGCTGCCGAAAAAACGATTATCCACTTCGCTCAGCAAAAAAGGTGTTTGATAGGCGGCCCGGCCCAGCATGACGCCATCCACATGGTCAAGATGCCGCTCACACATGTCGAGCGACTGAATGCCGCCATTGATCACAATCTCCAAATCCGGATGGGTTTCCTTCAATCGATAGACAAGCTGATAATCCAGCGGCGGCACGTCCCTATTTTGCTTGGCACTCAGACCGTCAAGCCAAGCCTTACGGGCATGGACAATAAAGGTATGGCAGCCCGCCGCGGCGACAAATTCGACAAATTGAAACAGCGCTTGTTCCGCATCCTGGTCGTCGATGCCGATCCGGCATTTTACCGTTACCGGAAGACGTGTGGCCTGGCCCATCGCGGCGATACACTCCGCCACAAGCTGGGGCTGCGCCATGAGACAGGCGCCGAATCGACCCGATTGAACCCGGTCCGACGGGCAACCGACATTCAAATTGATTTCATCAAAGCCCCATTGCTCGGCAATCCGCGCACAATCCGCCAAATCGCTCGGATCGGAACCGCCCAATTGTAGGGCGACGAGATGTTCTTCGGGCTCGAAGCTCAGCAGTCTATGACGATCGCCATGAATGATCGCACCCGTCGTCACCATTGCCGTATAGAGCATGGCATGGCGGCTAATCAGACGCAGGAAGTACCGATCATAGCGATCGGTCCAATCCATCATGGGCGCCACACAGAAGCGGTGGCTGTGTTTCGATTTGGTTCCCTTGTTGGCCACGTTTCCTCACTCGGATTATCTAAAAAACGTCGCACAATCCTTGACGCAAGATTAACACGCCGACGGTACATTAACGTTCGGATAATAAATGTAACGGCAACGGTGCCCATTGTATCCGATTTTACCTGCCCTGCCCTGACACCCTAAAGCGTCCGACTGCTGAAATTCTAAGTTTTTAAGGCATTTGTTTGGCATATTTAACCTCCGAGAAATAAAGTTAAGGCATTCTACCGGCTGAATATCGGGGCGACGGCAAGGAGAGGCTGGCGATGGCCAAAGCGCAATATCACAAAAACCAACGAGTATACGTCATGCCGGTGGGCACTTGGGCGCTGATCGAGCGGGTAATGCCGCATTGGACGAAGGGTTTGGATGAGCCTATTCGCATCCATTACGATGTTGGATTAGGCCGTGAGTTTGGTGCCGACGAATTGCAGGCCGAAGCTCACACTACCGAGACTATCGATAGCGGCGGTGAGAGCTGGCGGTTGATCCGCGCCCGAAATAAATGGCAATCGCCCGAAGATTGCACCCATCATCCCTATCCCGGCACGTTCCCCACGATCGTCACCAACAAAAACGACTGGGGTGGATGGCGTGTACCGGGCTCGGAATATGATCTCAATCCCCATCGGATCGAAACTCAAGCGCGGATGATTGTAAATACCCTTCGCCTTTTGAGCATTGTGCAGCGGCTTATCACGTTTGCCAAAGAAGAAGAAGAAAGCCTTCCCGACGAAATTCTCAAAGTGGCAAAAGACGGTGAATCCATCATCCGGTATATTCTGGACGAGCACGAAGTCGACGAGAGCGACATTGCGGAAGAGGAAGAAAACGTGGATGCCGCTTAACGCCGGCACCCACCCCGGCCTTCGCCGGGGCATGCTTTTCCTGAATGCGCTCTGAGTCTTTAATTTTGTCGCGCATTCGGACGGAAAACCGGTGGCCACTTTTCCTGAATGCGCTCTGAGTCTTTATTTTGTCGCGCATTCGGACGGAAAACCGGTGGCCACTTTTCCTGAATGCGCTCTGAGTGCTGCCCTTTTCCCACCCGATCACGGCCAATTTTCAATTTGGTGTTGTCCTTTGCCCGGTAAAATTCCACAATTGACCGTGTGTCATTCTCCGGTTATGGACGGCCGATGAAACCCGACGAACCTCATACCATCTATTTAAAAGATTATGCACCGCCCGCCTATCTGGTCGATACGGTTCATCTGTCGTTCGAACTCGATCCCGACCGCACGATTGTCAAGTCGGCCATGACCCTGCACCGCAATCCCCTTACAGAGGCGGCCCAACCGCTACGTCTCGACGGAGAACAACTGGACTTGGTTTCCGTGCGTCTTGACGGCAACGACCTTGAGCCTGACGGCTTTGCGCAGGACGAGACCGGCCTATCTATTTTTCAGGTGCCCGAGCGGTTTACGCTCGACATTGAAACGATCATTTCACCGTCCCGCAATACGGCCCTTGAGGGTCTTTATCTATCGAAGGGTATGTTCTGTACGCAATGCGAGGCCCAAGGCTTCCGTAAAATCACGTACTTCCCCGACCGTCCCGACGTGATGGCGGTTTACACCACAAAGATCACGGCGCCGGCGGACAAGAATCCCGTCTTATTGTCCAACGGCAATCTCACGGCCAAGGGGACGTTGCGGGATGGTCGGCACTGGGCCGAATGGCATGACCCCTTTCCCAAACCGTCCTATCTTTTTGCCGTTGTCGCCGGAAATTTGGCCTGTTGCGAGGATGTCTTCACCACCATGTCGGGCCGAACGGTGACACTGCGCCTCTTTGTCGAACCCGAAGACCAAAGCAAATGCGATTACGCGCTCGATGCCCTGAAGCGCGCGATGCGTTGGGATGAAGACGTCTATGGCCGCGAATACGATCTGGATATTTTCATGATCGTTGCCGTAAGCCATTTCAATATGGGAGCCATGGAGAACAAGGGTCTGAACGTCTTCAACTCACAGTATATTCTAGCCCAGCCGGAAACCGCGACGGACCAAGATTACGAAAACATCGAAGCCATTATTGCCCACGAATATTTCCACAATTGGACGGGCAACCGAATTACCTGTCGCGATTGGTTTCAATTATGCCTGAAAGAGGGACTCACGGTTTTTCGCGATCAGCAATTTTCGGCCGATATGCGTTCCCAAGCGGTGCAGCGTATCAAAGATGTAAGGACGCTAAGAACGCGCCAGTTTCCCGAAGATTCCGGACCTCTGTCTCACCCGGTCCGGCCGGACGCTTACATGGAGATTAACAACTTCTATACCGCGACGGTCTACGAAAAAGGCGCCGAGATCGTGCGCATGCTCCACACGATGTTGGGCGCGCCGACTTTCCGCAAAGCAACCGATCTCTATTTTGAACGCCATGACGGACAAGCCGCAACGGTCGAAGACTTTGTCAAGGTAATG
>SMXP01000045.1 GCA_004356335.1 Alphaproteobacteria bacterium
CCTGCAAGAGTAGCGCAGAAAAAATAGTGTAAATAAAGTTCGGCGCCGATCCAAAGGCTCGTGGCGGCCAAAAACTTAGCATCTCCCCCGCCGACGAAACCCGCAGCAAACAAGAGGAACCCCGCAACAAGAGCCGCCATGCCGATTGCTATATGTATGCCAATCTCCGAGATTGTCATGCCCGCGGGTATGACTAACGCCATAAAGGCGAGGATGAGCGCCAATGAAATCCAATTGGGAATCGTCATGGTGGAGATGTCGTAAGCCGCCGCGCCAATCATGCACGCGGGAAATAGGCTGAGCATTAGAACGTCGATCATTGGGACCGCCTCATTTTGAACGGTCTTTTGGCTACAACACAAATGGTTTGCGTCGTGTTAAAATGGGGCAGATTTTTCGAAGGCGGTTCAGTTTAGAGCGCATTCAGGAAAAGTGGCCGCCGGTTTTCCTGGAAACACTCTAGCTTTTCGGTGCTCAAGACGCGCCACTTTGGTGCATCAAATTCGCGTAGCGAGATGCGCATGGGAAAGCGTAGGGTAGACATGTTAGGGCGCCGTTAAGGAAATTGGTAAATTCGAGTCATAAGCAAGATACCCGCGTTTTTTGGTGGGTATCTATCGAAAAAGGGTCGAGCGAGGGATAAACCGGCACGTGGCATGGGCCTATCAAGCCATAGGAGTCTCAAAGGACCGTAAATTAAGTGTGGCGTTATTCGGCAGCGCGCACTTCGGTGGAGGTGCTTGGTCCGTATCGTTCCGGATTCTTACGCAAATAATATTCAAAGGAATCCGCCATGCGTCCCTCCAGCAAGGGTACCATATATAGAACCGCCATCCCCTCCAAATATTGTGCGTTGCGCAACGGTCCCAAATCTTCGGATTCGAATCCCATGGCCTCGATGATTTCCCGCACTTTTTGTTTGGCCTCTCGATCATCGCCCACCACAGGTACGGTCACCGGTCCACCGGCTGTACTGGGGTCGGCCATGACTAAATAACTCATAACGTTGAAGGCTTTGACCAGTGCGGCGCCGGGCGCCCAAGATTGAATCAATTCCGCGCCCGATGTTTCCACCGCTCTTTCCATATGGCCGTCATCGCTCATGCGAATCGCGTTGGTCACATCGATGATGATCTTACCGTCAAGATCGCCGACGCCTTTTATGACCCCCTCAGCGGCCGTCCAGGGAACCGCCAACACCACGATATCGGCCTTTTTAACCGCATCGCGTTGGCTCGCCGCCGAGGCGTGTTCGCCGGTGCGGGCGACGAGCTCCTTGACTTTGGCTTGGGTCGGGTCGCGCGATCCATAGACCACCACGTAGCCGAGCTTGGCAAAACGTGGACCCAAGGCGCCACCCACGCGGCCGGTGCCGATCACGGCGACAGTTTCCCCGGTCAGGAGCGAAGTGACCGGCGTCGATCCGGCCGTCAGAATAAACAGTAAGGCGACGGCGGAAATCCAACGAAAAATGCGACCGTTGGGGCCCATGAAAATTCACCTCTTTTGGCCGTCACCTGGTGCGGTGCCGGCAATATGATCGTTGATACAGGCTCCATTATAGCTGGATGCGGTGCCGATCAAAACGACCGCTTGCGGACCGGCATCGGCATCTTGTGAAGGGCTACGCGCGCAACGTCCCGCCGGTCGCCTTTTCCACTGCTGTGACGATTTTGGCCGAAACCGCATCGATTTCCGCATCGGTCATGGTTTTGTCGCGCGGCTGCAATGTAACGGCGACGGCGAGCGATTTTTTGCCTTCGCCAATGGCCTTGCCTTCGAATACATCGAACAGCGACACATTCGTTATCAGTTTCTTCTCGGCTGACCGTGCGGCATGTATAAGTGCGCCGGCTGTGACATCACGATCGACGACAAAAGCAAAATCCCGTTCGACCGGCGGCAGGTCGGAGGCATTCAGGGCGGGCTTCGTTTTGCTGGTTTTGGCACGGGGCAAGGGCAGTGCGTCCAGATTAACTTCGAAGCCCACAAGCGGTCCCGCAACGTCTAATTTATCCAGCACGCGCGGGTGAATTTCGCCGAATGCGGCGAGCACGTTGTTCGGTCCCTGACGAATCACGCCGGAGCGGCCCGGGTGGTACCACGCGGGGGCCTCCGTTGCGATCTGCACATTGTTAGCGGCAATACCACATGCGGCCAGCACCGACAGCGCGTCGCTTTTCGCGTCAAAAACATCCGCAGCCGGAACACCGTTCGACCAGTGACGGGCCGATCCCGCGCCATCTCGGGCGCCGCACGTGATACCACTGGCATAAGTCGATTGATCGTCCGGTTCCGCCCCGGCATATTGCGGTCCCACTTCGTAAAGTGACAGATCGGAAAGACCGCGATCGACATTTCGCCCCACCGCATTGATCAATCCCGGCAACAGGCTGGGCCGCATGGCGTCGAGCTCCGACGAAATCGGGTTTGACAATTGCAAGGTTTCGTGGCCGCCGCCGAACAGCACGGCATGTGAGCGTGTGATGAAAGACCACGTCACCGCTTCGGTTAAGCCTTTTTCTGCCAGGATGCGGCGGGCCAATCGGACGCGTTCTTGGGCCGCGGTCAAGACAGGCCGGGCCACCGCATAAGGCCGTTTCATCGGTGTGACGGGCAAACGGTCAAACCCGTGAATGCGCGCGATCTCCTCCACCAAACAAGCCGGGCCTTCCACGTCGGGGCGCCAAGTGGGCACGTTGACGAGCAAGCCTTTGCCGCCTTTTTTACAGGCGAAACCGAGATCGGTGAGAATTGTTGCAATGGTATGGGACGTAAGGTCCAATCCGGTCAGACGTTTCACCTCGAGCGGATCGAAATCGATCCGAATGTCGGGCACAGGTGCCGCGCCGGCAATAAAAAGTTCGCTGGCCTTGCCACCGCACAGCTCGAGTATAAGCTTGGTGGCGAGCTCTAGCCCCGGTATCACGAAATTAGGATCGACGCCGCGCTCGAATCGATAGCGTGCGTCGGATTCGATGCCGGTGCGACGTCCCGTGCGGGCCGTGCGTAACGGATCGAAATAAGCGGATTCGATGAATACGTCCGTCGTGTCGTCCCGTGAACTCGTGCTGTCACCCCCCATGACACCGCCCAGGCCGATCACGCCCGACTCGTCGGCAATCACGCACATGTCGTCATCGATGTCATATTCATTGCCGTCGAGGGCCAAAAGCTTTTCGCCTTTTTGGCCCAAGCGCGCATGAATTTGACCTTTAAGTTTAGCGGCATCGTAGACATGCAAGGGTCGGGCACGGTCGTAAGACACAAAATTGGTGATGTCGACCAAGGCATTGACCGGCCTCAGACCGATGGCTCGTAGGCGATGTTGCAACCAGTCCGGGGACGGACCGTTTTTCAGATCGCGCACCACGCGCCCGGCAAAAATCGGGCAGGCATGGGCGGTTTCTTGATCGAATTTGAGCCCAATGTCGACCGGGCTTGGGAACGTCCCTTTAATCGGGTCCACATCCGGCGTTTTCAGAATGCCCATGCCGGCGGCCGCCAAATCCCGCGCAATGCCCGCAACCGCCAACGTATCGGGCCGATTCGGGGTAACTTCCATATCGATCACCGGATCGGAAAGACCCAGCACAATTGCGGCGGGGCTGCCCACTTCCGCATCCGCAGGCAATTCGATAATGCCGTCATGTTGGTCAGAGATTTCAAGCTCACGTTCGGAACACAACATGCCGTTGGATTGCACGCCGCGAATCTTGGTCTTGGTCAATGTGAAATCGCTGCCCGGTATATAAGTGCCGACCGGCGCAAACACGCCCTTCATGCCGGTGCGGGCGTTCGGCGCGCCGCACACCACTTCGACCGTCTCGCTTCCTGTATTGACTTGGCAGATGCTGAGCCGATCCGCATCGGGGTGCTGTTTGGCCTCGATAACTTGCGCAACGACGAACCCGTCAAACTTTTTGGCCGGATCCGACACGTCTTCGACCTCAAGGCCGATATTGATCATTGTTTCGGCAATGTCGTCGAGCGGCGCATTTGTATCCAGATGATCTTTGAGCCAAGACAGGGTGAACTTCATTTTCAGTCGCCTCTAGAGTGTTTCCAGGAAAAGTGGCCACCGGTTTTCCGTCCGGAAACACGATAAAACAACAACTTAGGGGTCAGGTTTTGATTCCATCAAAACCGGAAAGACCCTAGCGGCTCAAGCCGTTTGCCAGGTTCGGCATATCGAGAGCGGCAAAACCGTAATGCGTCAGCCAGCGCATATCGGCGGCGAAGAAATCGCGCAGATCGGGAATGCCGTATTTCAACATGGCCAAACGGTCGACCCCCATGCCGAAGGCGAAACCCTGATAGACATCCGGATCGAGGCCGACATTTTTTAATACGTTGGGATGAACCATGCCGCAGCCGAGAATCTCCAGCCAATCGTCTCCCTCGCCGACGCGTATTTCATTACCGACGCGGGTGTAACCAATATCCATTTCGGCCGACGGTTCGGTAAACGGAAAGAAATGGGGGCGAAAGCGAAAGCGAATGTCATCGACCTCGAAGAACGCTTTGGTGAATTCCTCCAAGCACCATTTAAGATGACCCATATGGGTTTCCTGATCGATTACCAAGCCTTCCACTTGATGAAACATGGGCGTGTGGGTTTGATCGGAATCGCAGCGATAGGTACGCCCGGGCACGATGATCCGGATCGGCGGCTTTTCCGCCTGCATGGTCCGGATCTGCACCGGGCTCGTGTGGGTGCGCAGAAGCTTACGTTCGCCGTTTTCGTCCGGATGAAAGAAGAACGTGTCGTGAATGTCCCGCGCCGGATGCCCGGGAGGGAAATTGAGTGCGGTAAAATTATAGAAATCGTCTTCTATATCGGGGCCTTCCTTCACCTCAAATCCCATATCGGCGAAAATAGTAATGATTTCATCGAAAACCTGGCTTACGGGATGAATACGACCCTCCGCATGCGGACGAATTGGTAAAGTTACGTCGACTTTTTCGGCCGCCAGTCGCGCATCCAAGGCGGCCTGGTGTAATTCGTCTTGGCGTTCGGCAATGGCATCGCTAAGCGTTGTCTTGAGCCCGTTGAGTTTGACGCCCATGACCTTGCGCTCATCGGCTTCCATGGCGGCCAAAGATTTCATGAGCTTGCTGACGCGGCCTTTTTTGCCGAGCGCCTTGACGCGCACGTCGTCCAAGGTGCGCTCGTCTTCGGCGGCGGCAATCGCAGCCAAAATGTCGCGTTCAAGCGACGTTAAATCGGTGGTTTGGACGGTCACGGTTTCGCTCATTGTTGGCTATGGCCGGTCGCCGTGCTTCTCTCATGATTGGTTGCCAAGATCAATATGCCGGCCGGGCCCCTAGAGCGCATTCACAAAAGACGGAATCGCTAACGTGCTCTAAGTCTTTGTTTTGTCGCCCATTCGGACGGAAAACCGGCACCCACCCCGGCCTTCGCCGGGGCATGCTTTGCCTAAATGCGCTTTAGGCCAGGGCCGCCTGCGATTTATCGATCAGGGCCTTAAAGGCCCCCGGCTCGCGCACCGCCAGATCGGCCAACACTTTCCGGTCGACTTCGATGCCGGCGCGGGCCAGCCCATGAATGAACCGGCCATAGGTCAACCCGTGTTCCCGGGTGGCCGCGTTGATGCGCTGAATCCACAAGGCTCGGAAATTGCGCTTGCGCACCCGCCGGTCGCGATAGGCATATTGGCCGGCTTTTTCCACCGCCTGCTTGGCGGCGCGAAACGTGTTCTTGCGGCGGCCGTAATAGCCTTTGGCCGCTTTGATGACCTTGCGATGGCGGGCGTGGGTGGTAACCCCTCGTTTGACGCGGGACATGGCGGTGCTCCTTCGATCCGGGTTCTAGCGCGCGTAGGGCAAATATTGTTTGACCAGGCGTTCGTCAGCCTTGGCCAAGGTTTTATTGCCGCGCAGATTGCGGATCTGCTTGGGCGATTTCTTGATCATACCGTGGGATTTGCCCGATTGCTTGACCCGGACGCGGCCTTTGGACGTGACCCTGAAGCGCTTTTTGGCACCACTTTTGGTCTTCAATTTAGGCATTTTGCTTGTCTCCTTGGCAAGCGGGGCTCGGGCTTCGGGAGGTCGCCCTTGATCCCCACTCGTTTTATTAAGCCCCCCGCGCCGCAAAGGGACGCTCGACTCGAGGCCTCTTATTCAAGCCTTGCGGGTCGCCATGGCATGCCATATGGGCCAGGCCACCCCGGAACCGCTGGGTTATAAGGGATTGGCGCGGGAATGCAAGGGGTGGGGGATTGCCCTATGGATCCAGCTTGGGTCTGCGATATTCGTGATCAATGCATTGCCAATGGTACGGCTTTTCATTTCAAGCAATGGGGCGGTACCAACAAGAAAAAGACCGGAAGAGTTCTTGAAGGCCGGACTTGGGATGAATTGCCGACGAGTCAACTGGCGGCTGTTTAATGGCTCTCATCTGGCGCGTCTAAACCACCCCCAACCACTCAAACGCTTTGAGGCCGAAGACGAAGCCGGTGGCGAGGCACGTCACGGCGATCAGAGCCATATGGCGTTTTAGGGCCATAAACAAAAGGTCAGGGCGGCGCTTTCTGGGGCCGGGACCGGCTGAGCCCGAACAAGCCCTCGCGCCGTGCGCCGCAAGGTGATAAAACGCCCTTCCGTCGCCCGTCCATAACAGACCTTAAGATTAAGCAGAGACGCCCATGTCCCAACAAGAACTCGATGCGATTATTGCCGTGCTCGAAGCCAACCCGCTGCCGGATGTGGGCGATTTGGCCGCTTTGCGTGCCAAGCTGGCTGAGCCCCAGCCATTTCTGCCGGTGCCCGACAATATCGAGGTGAAGCAGATCGATGTAAGAGATGTCAAAGGGGAATGGCAGACATTTGATGGCGCCGACGCGGGCATCATCCTTTATTTTCATGGCGGCGCCTATTGTGTCATGTCGCCCGCGACCCATCGCCATTTGACGGCGGCCCTGGCCTTGGAAGCGCGCGCCAAAGTGTTCTCGGTCGATTATCGGTTGGCGCCGGAGCATGCTTTTCCCGCCGCCATCGAGGATGCCATGGCGGCCTATAATTGGCTGTTGGAATTGGGCACGCCGCCGGAAAAAATCGTCATGGCCGGCGATTCAGCAGGTGCCGGTCTGGCCCTGGCGACGCTCATCACCCTGCGCGACCGGGCCGAGCCCTTGCCGGCGGCGGCCATTTTTTTGAGCCCGTGGGTCGATCTGTCCATGAGCAAGGAAACCATCGACCGTTACATCGACGACCCCATGGTCGATCCGGGGCTGATTGAACAGGCGACCGAATTTTATCTTCAGGGGGCGGATGGCTGGAACCCATTGGCCTCGCCGCTGTTTGCCGATTTGGACAATTTGCCACCACTTTATATATTGGCCGGCCAGGCCGAATTCTTTTGCGGCGAAGCGGAATTGCTCGCTGCCAGCGCCAGTAAGAGCGGCACCGACACCAAATTCGAAGAGTGGGACAATATGATCCACGTCTGGCCGTTCTTCCATCCGATTCTCTCCGAAGGCCGCGAGGCCATAACACGCATGGCGGATTTTGCGCGCGAGAAACTGGGCTGAGGGGATGTCTTGTGCCGGCTTGACCGACTCAGAGAATACCGGCGAGCAGCCGGTTAAGCGTGTCGTGATAGGCGCGAATAGGGGTCCGGTAAGGGCCCGCCGGTTTGCGCCCTCTTGGCGATCCTGCGAGCCAATGCTACATGGTCGGCCATGACATCGCTCAAACGCATGCGAAACTTCTCGATTATCGCCCATATCGATCATGGCAAGTCGACATTGGCCGACCGCTTGATTCAAACTTGCGGCGGTTTGCCCGATCGGGAGATGACGCAACAAGTGCTCGATACCATGGAGCTTGAGCGCGAGCGCGGCATTACCATCAAAGCTCAGACGGTGCGGCTCACCTATCAGGCGCAGGATGGTGAGACCTATGTGCTGAACCTGATCGATACGCCGGGCCATGTGGACTTTGCTTATGAAGTGAGCCGGTCCATGCGGGCGGTCGAAGGTTCTCTTTTGATCGTTGATGCGAGCCAAGGGGTCGAAGCGCAAACATTGGCTAATGTGTATAAGGCGATCGATGCGGACCATGAGATTATTCCCGTCTTGAATAAAATCGACTTGCCGGCGGCGGAGCCGGACCGAGTGCGCCAACAAATCGAAGACGTGATCGGGCTCGACGCCAGCGGTGCCTTGGAAATATCGGCCAAGACCGGTGTTGGTGTGATTGACGTTCTCGAAGCGATCGTCCATCGGCTGCCGGCGCCTGAGGGCGACAGCCAAGCGCCCCTAAAGGCGCTTTTGGTTGATAGCTGGTATGATCCCTATCTTGGCGTTGTCGTCTTGGTACGGATTTTTGATGGCGTTCTGAAGAAGGGCCGGAAGGTGCGCATGATGGCAACCGGATCGACTTATCTGGTCGATCAAGTGGGCACTTTCACACCTAAGAAGAAAATTGTAGCGGAATTGGGCCCCGGTGAAATCGGTTATCTGACGGCGGCTATCAAACAAGTTGCCGATACACGGGTCGGCGATACGATCACCGAGGAAAAACGGCAGACGGCGCAAGCATTGAAGGGCTTCAAGCCGTCGCAGCCGGTTGTTTTCTGCGGGCTTTTTCCGCTCGACGCGTCGGAATTCGAAGATTTGCGCGAGGCCATGGCGAAGTTAAGACTGAACGATGCCAGTTTCTCTTATGAGATGGAGACGAGTGCCGCGCTTGGCTTTGGCTTTCGGTGCGGATTTTTGGGCCTTTTGCATCTCGAAATTATCCGGGAGCGGATCGAACGGGAATTCAACATAGAGCTCATTACCACCGCACCGAGCGTGATCTATCGGATCTATCTCACGGGCGGCGAGATGATCGAATTACACAATCCGGCGGATATGCCGGATCCGGTGCGAATACAACGGATCGAAGAGCCGTGGATTAAAGCCTCTATCCTTGTGCCCGATGAATATCTCGGCGCCATCCTTAAATTATGTGAGGACCGACGGGGTACCCAAATCGAACTGACCTATGCCGGCGCGCGGGCTATGGTCGTCTATCGGCTGCCTCTCAACGAGGTGGTGTTCGACTTTTACGATCGGTTGAAGTCGGCAAGCCGCGGCTATGCCAGCTTCGACTATCAGGTTGATCGTTATGAAACCGGTGATCTGGTCAAGATGTCTATCCTGGTGAATAGCGAGCCGGTCGATGCTCTGTCGATCATCGTGCATGGCGGCCGCGCCGAAGCCCGCGGGCGCGCCATGTGCGAAAAGCTAAAGGATCTCATTCCGCGTCATCTTTTCAAGATTCCCATTCAAGCGGCGATCGGCGGCCGCATCATTGCGCGTGAGACGATCGGTGCTCTGCGTAAGGACGTGACAGCCAAATGCTATGGCGGAGATATATCGCGCAAACGCAAACTTCTGGACAAGCAAAAGGCCGGCAAAAAGAGGATGCGCGAATTCGGCAAGGTTGAAATTCCCCAAGAGGCCTTTATTGCCGCTCTGAAGATGGATGATAATTAGAGCGTTTTCAGGAAAAGTGGACCCGGTTTTCCGTCCGAAAACGCGACCAAACGAGGAATCTAGAGCATTTTCATGAATCAATTCATCTTGGAAATGCTCTAGCCGCTTCTATTCCGTCTCACGTAAGCCGGCATTAAGAAAGCGGCACTAACGACCAAGCTGATGACCCAAGCGGGTCGCAACAAAACCCAGGTGATGATGGGGTCCCATAATACCGGCCACAAATAACGCTGGATGACGGCCTGCATTAAGTTGAGGCTGCCTCTGTGCAGCGCGAACCAATAATCGCCCAGGGCGGTGAATTGAAAGTCACCATCGGACCCTAAACGCGTCAGGTCATAGCCTAAAAGCAATAAGCTGGCGGTGAGAAAAAAGAATCCGATGGCCCATAGTATCATATGTCCACCACGCAAAAAACCGCTGCCGCGCGCTCACACGCGAGGCAGCGGAATGACATTTGTCCTAACTCGAACGCGGCGTTCGAAATTAGTGGCGAATCCTAAAAATAAATGCCAGCAACAAACCGAGCAGGCCTACCGGAATCCAACCCGGCAAAGCCATGATCGTCGAAACGGCAGGCGATGCGAATTCGGGCAGGCCGCTTTCGGAGAAGCTCTGCACGGTACCGGCTATGCCGGGACTGACCAAATCAAGCGCTTCGGTGAGCGACCGCATGGTCATTTCGCCACCTTCCAAGGACGATAACGCGTCAGCGCCAAGCAGCATTAATGCCGCGGCAATTGTTATTAGGGCAATGACTCTGAATATGAACATGTGCGTTAGCCCCCCAGCCACGCTAGTTGATCTAAAGACGCCCGTTGCGTCTGAGCTGATCGTAGCCATTTGGTAAAGATTTGCCAAGTCGGATTGGGCGGATTTTGTGCGGCAGATTTGTCACAGCACCCCTTAAGGTGTGGGACAGAAGCCACAACCTGCAACTTGAGGCTGTTAACCCCCTGATTCTGTTGCCTCAAGCGGGAGAGGGGGTATAGTGCCGGCCGCCCTGATGCGGATCGGAGGGGTGGCCGAGTGGTCGAAGGCGCACGCTTGGAAAGCGTGTAGGCGGGTAACCGTCTCGAGGGTTCGAATCCCTCTCCCTCCGCCAGACTCTGAAAGCCGCATAAACCCTAGGTTTTTTCACGAAGTTTTTACCTGACTATGTGCTAACTCTATGTGCACATGGCTAAGGACACGAAATATCTACGAAAACGC
>SMXP01000007.1 GCA_004356335.1 Alphaproteobacteria bacterium
ATGGTAGAAACCAGCCCTAGGATCTTTCCGGTTTTGATGGAATCAAAACCTGACCCTAAGTTGTTGTTTTGTCGTGTTTCCGGACGGAAAACCGGTAGCCACCCCGGCCTTCGCCGGGACATGCTTTTCCTGGAAACACTCTAAGGTCAATCTGCCGAGGCGCCATGTCGATCGAACAGCTCATCATTCTGGCGCTCATACAGGGCCTCACGGAATTTCTGCCGATCAGCTCTTCCGCTCATCTCATTTTGCTGCCCGCCCTGACCGATTGGCCCGATCAGGGACCTCATATGGACGTGGCCGTTCATCTGGGATCTCTTTTGGCGGTCTTGCTCTATTTCCGGCGGGATGTCGCCCTGCTGACCAAAGGAGGCATGGACACCCTGACCGGAAGACAGACCCCGGCGGCCCAATTGCTGCTTTGTCTGATCGTCGCAACGCTGCCGATCATTGTGGCGGGCGGTGTGCTTTATGCAAGCGGCCTGGTTGACCGGTTGCGCAGCACCGAAGTGATCGCCTGGGCAACCATTATATTCGGCATCTTGCTCTATCATGGGGATCGTAAAGGGCCCATCGACCGGCAGGTTCAAGACTTGTCGCCGCGCGGCGCGCTGACCATTGGTCTCGCCCAATGTTTTGCCCTGATCCCGGGAACCAGCCGATCCGGCGTGACCATCACCATGGCCCGTTATTTAGGCCTCAAACGCACCGAAGCCGCGCGATTTTCAATGCTGCTCGCGATTCCGACCATTCTTGCCTTTGGCTTAATGGCTGGTCTGGATATGGTGCGCCAAGAAGATCTATCCCTCGGACGGGACGTGGCTATAGCGATTATATTATCATTTTTATCCGCGTTCGGATCAATTTGGTTTTTCATGCGTCTTTTGGAACGTATGACTTTATTGCCGTTTGTCATTTATCGATTGATTCTCGGCGTCGGACTCTTGATCTACGTTTACGCGTGAGTATCTCCTAGAGCATTTTCGAGCGAAGTGGACACCGGTTCGCGTTAAGAAAATGCGACCAAACAAGGACTTAGAGCGTTTTCGCGATTCTGTTAAGTTCGGAAACGCTCTAATAGTTTCCGTTGCCGGATCGTCAGATGGCGCTTTCCTCGAACTGACCATGGCGGCGGAAACGCCGCAAATAACTCGGCACCACCGTATCCATGGCAACCGGCTGGATACCCAGATCGGCAAATGTTGCCACCCGCTGTGGCCCCCGTCCCACCACATTGTCGGTCTTCAAGAGTGCCACTTGATCCATGGTCAGCAGAGGCTTGGGCCATAGTCCTAAAAAGAACCCCATAAAAGTCGCCAAACCAAACGGCAATGGCACGAGCAAGCGCCGTCGCCCGATGGTATCCAACATATAAGTCATAAGCTCCTTGAACGTATAAATCGACGGACCACCGAGCTCATAGACCCGTCCACGAGCGGATGGTTGCTCTATGCACTTTTTAACGGCGGCCGCCACGTCACCGACAAATACCGGCTGAAACCGTGTGTCGCCGCCGCCAATCAGCGGCAAAGCAGGGGCGATTTGCGCCAGGCCGGCAAAACGATTGAACAAGTCATCTTCGGCACCAAAAATGACCGACGGCCGAAGGATCGTGGCGTCGGGAAAGACCTCTCGGACTTTGGCCTCTCCTGCGGCTTTGCTGCGCCCATAGCGAGACCGGCTGTTCAGGTCGGCGCCGATAGCCGACATATGGACAAAGGTGGCGACCCCCGACCGGCGCGCCAAGCGGGCGATCCGCTCGGCGCCGTCATCATGGATATCGGCAAACTTTTGACGCCGGGTTTGGTAGAGAATACCAACCAGATTGACCACCCCATCGGCGCCGTCAAGCGCACGTCTGACGGAATCCTCGTTGCGTATATTGGCCTGTACAATTTCGATTTGGCCGACATCACCCATGGGGCGCAGAAAATGCGCCGTATGCGGCCACCGCACAGCGACTCGCAGCCGGTAGCCGGCGCGCGCCAGGGCGCGAACCGTGTTTCGCCCGACGAAACCGGACCCGCCGAATATAGTAATGAGTTTGACCGTCATTGCCGCCTCCAAACTCACGAGCGCGCCCTTGCCCATGGGTACCGGGTAGATAGCGCAAAGCCACCGCTCTGATAAGGCCTGATCGTCCTCACATCGGCCCTTTTCCAATGCGTTGACATTGCCCGATGACAAAGCTAGTCAGACTCAAGTCCGGCCCAGGTGGCGGAATTGGTAGACGCGCTAGCTTCAGGTGCTAGTGCCCGTAAGGGCGTGGAAGTTCGAGTCTTCTCCTGGGCACCATATATCCCTAACCGGTAACAGTCAGGATTTGGCATGGCTATCCATTATCATTCGGGAGATTTGCCTGCGGACGTCCTGTTTGACGACAGCATCGCCGTGGATACGGAGACAATGGGATTGAACCCATCACGCGATGCTTTGTGCGTGGTGCAATTATCGGCTGGTGATGGAGAGGCGCATATTGTGCAGCTTGATCGCGATACTTATGACTGCCCAAAACTAAGAAACTTGCTCGCCGATCCGAGCGTGACCAAGATTTTCCACTACGCCCGTTTCGATGTGGCTTTCTTATGCCGATATTTAGGAGTGCAGGTCGCCCCGATTTATTGCACGAAGATTGCGTCCAGATTGGCGCGCACCTATACCGACCGCCACGGTTTAAAAGACCTTTGCAAGGAGCTATTGAACATCGATTTGAGCAAGCAGCAGCAAAGCTCCGACTGGGGTGCCGAGACCTTGAGCGAAGCTCAGCTCAGCTACGCCGCCGCAGATGTTCTTCACCTGCACAAGTTGCGGGCAAAGCTTGACGTCATGCTGGTGCGAGAAGATCGCATGGCGCACGCCGCCGCCGCTTTTGCATTCGTGCCGGCGCGCGCCCAATTGGATCTAGCAGGGTGGGCGGATCAGGATATTTTCGCCCATTAGGAGCCCTCCGCACGCTGGTTGACCCTTAGCCTCCTTGGGCCTCATACTGCGCGGCTAATAGTATAAAAACGCGCGACATGGTTAACGCAATGGCCAAGGGGGCTACGCGGGCAGCGCCACTGTCTTGTCGAGCAGAGGCGCCGCGCGGGACGTTAGCCGGAGCGGTCGAAAGAAATGAGCCCAGCAAAACCTCAAACATCGCCACGGAGCCCGAAACATCGGGCACGGCAGGGCCAACAAACGGCCGCAAAGCGTAGCACAGGTGATATCCTGTCGGCCGCCCGGCGGGTACTAAAGATCGAATCTGCCGCACTTGAGACCCTGTCCGAGACGCTCGGCGAAAACTTTGGTGAAGCGGTCGATTGCCTTGCTGCGATCATTGGTCGCATTATTGTCAGCGGCATTGGCAAGAGCGGCCATATTGCCCACAAGATCGCCGCGACCTTGGCGTCGACCGGATCGCCGGCCCATTTTGTTCATCCCGCCGAAGCCAGCCACGGCGACCTCGGTATGATCACACCGGCAGATGCTTTATTGGTTTTGTCGAACTCGGGCGAAAACGAGGAATTAAAGGACCTGATCGCTCATACCCGCCGCTTTTCCATTCCCTTGATCAGCATATCGAGCCAAGCAGACAGCACGCTGGTCGACGCCAGTGACATCGCTCTATTGTTGCCGGGGGTGCCTGAAGCATGCCCTATGGGGCTGGCGCCAACCACATCCACCACCATGATGGTGGCATTAGGCGATGCGTTGGCGGTCGCATTGATGCAAATGCGCGGTTTTTCAATCGATGACTACCGGGTTCTTCACCCGGGCGGACAATTGGGCAAGTCTCTTATTCGGGTTAAAGATATCATGCATGGGGCGGAAGCATTACCTCTGGTATCGCCCGAAACTGCCATGAGCGAAGTACTGATAACAATGACGGCCAAAGGTTTTGGATGTGCCGGCGTCATTGACAAGCAAAAAGGTCTCATTGGCATTATTACCGATGGTGACTTGCGGCGGCATATGGCACCGGACCTTCTTGCTCAATCCGCTGCAAAAGTCATGACACAAAATCCCAAGACCATTCGCGCCAATGCTTTTGCCGCAGAGGCCGTCGCATTCATGAATAACAGCAAACCTCCATTCCTATGTGTCTTCGTGTTGGACGATCATGCCAAAGAAACCAATCCCGTCGGCATCCTGCACATGCATGATTGCCTTAGAGCGGGCATCGTATAAGCAATAAAAACGCCGCCGGACCGTTAAGGTGAAAAAGCCGCCACAAATAGAAGCCGCGTCAAAATGGACCGATAAGAGCCCCGTTTCGGGGCGATTTCGAAAGTGGTCGGCCGATGGCGTGGATGTGACGCAACGACAATTGGACAGTGCCAATCAATATAGTCGTTTCGTGGGCATAATGAAAATCGCTTTACCACTAGCGGCTTTTGCGATTCTGTTAGCCGTCATCGTCGCATCAGTTACCAGCCAAGATGCCGGCGATGTATCCATATTTTTTACATCAACCACCGGTGTGCCCGGTGAGCTTCATATGATCAAACCAAAATTTACCGGCTTTGATTCGGAAAATCGTCCCTACTTACTGACCGCCGAAACGGCCGTGCAAGACAAAGAGGACGACACGCTCGTTCACTTGGAGACGGTCGCGGGTGAATTGTCAGCCAAAGTTGACGGTGATTCCGATATTACGTTCGACGAACCGCGGCTCACCCTATCGGCGACTGGCGGCCTACTCGACTCTGAAGATCAATTGTTGACGTTAACTGGATCGGTCACGGTAGCCTCGAAAGGAGATTATCTCTTGAGAACTCAAGAGGCGGTGTTCGATTTCGAAAATGATGTGATTAGCGGAGATAGGCCGGTTTCCGTGGAAGGTGCGGTAGCAAAAATCACGGCCGATCGTTTTGAATTATTCAACAACGCTCAAACCATCGTTTTTCGAGGGAGCGTTAAAACATTCATCAAAGGCAAAGAAGAAAGAGAGGCGCAAGAAAATAAAACCGAACCAGATAACAAATTGATCGCTACATCCGGTTCCAACCAAGTTATTGTCCCCATAAAAAAGATAATTGCCGTACCAAGTCATGAGATAATTGCTGAACTAATTCGCGAGCGCACCATTGAACCCACTGATTATGATATTGTGCCGCCTATCAAGAAGCCCATTATGAAGACGGGCCGGGAACCGGCGGGTCCGATCGTTGCTGAACCCGCTCGAGACATAGTCGCCCAATGGACCAATGAGACGATTGTCAAACCCATCAGAAAACCCCAGAGTAGGACGACCATGAGGGTAACGACCCCGAAGCGGAAGCCTAATCCGTAGATTGGTACAACATAAATTGAATTTACAAACAGAAAGCCTAGGTTAAGGATGAAGGATGCGCACTATGCTTAAGAAGCCGGCGTGGAATATGGATCCGCAGCTCTCTGCGGTGGCATCGTCAAGGCGCCTCGTATTGCCGCTTGCTTTACTCTTTGCCGTCTGGTTTGCACCTTTAGTCCTTGCGCAAGTCGGTAACACACCAACCGTCCAGAAAAGTAGTGGCGGCGTCTTCGCGCCCGGCGGCCACGACATCAACCAACCGGTCGAGATTTCATCGGATAGTCTTGAAGTAAGACAACAAGAGGAGTTGGCGATATTTCTCGGCAATGTCGACGCCAGACAAGGGGAAATGCGACTAAGAACCGACAAGCTGGAAGTTTATTACGTGACCGAGAAGGCCGATGGCGAGTCCAATGGCGCCTCGACACAAGCAATTAGTCGCATGCGGGCCATCGGCAACGTCTTTGTAACATCGCCTAGAGAAACGGCTAAAGGAGACTGGGCCGACTACAATGTGATTTCGCGTATACTGAGCATCCATGACAATGTCCTTTTGACCCAAGGAGACAATGTCATTTGCGGCCAGCAATTGAATATGAACGTGGATACGGGTATTAGTGAATTGACGGGGGGGTGCAATTCGGGCGCGCAAACCGCAACGCGCGTACAAGGCGTGTTTTTTCCGGCGACGACCGCCACTGACGGCGCCACCCAATGACCCGGAAAATGCCCTAGAATTGCCGCCAATTCATACAATTTTAAGGGCCCACAGTGTTTATGAGTAGTGATATGAGTAAACAATCAAACCAAACCGACCCAACCAAAAAAGACAAGCGCGAGAGCGATGAGCCGTCGCGCACGGGGCTGCATGTTGTTGCCCAAAACAGAGGCTTACAGGCGTCAAAAATCAGCAAGAGCTTTAAGAACAAGCCGGTTGTTCGGGGTGTCGATCTCCATGTCAACAGAGGGGAAATTGTTGGCTTATTGGGCCCCAACGGTGCCGGCAAGACGACATGCTTCTACTTGATAACCGGGCTTGTTCCAGTGGATAGCGGCACCATTGAAATCGACGGCCATGATGTAACGCGCCTTCCTATGTATCGGCGCGCACGAATGGGCGTGGGCTATCTCCCTCAGGAAGCGTCCATATTTCGCGGCATGACCGTTGAGGAAAACATTCGCGCTATTATTGAACTGACTGAGCCGGTCGCCGAGCGTCGCGAGGCATTGGTCGATGATCTTTTGGCCGAATTTTCGATCACGCATTTGCGTCGCACGTCTGCGCTGGCACTTTCTGGTGGCGAACGCCGACGTGTGGAAATCGCCAGAGCGCTGGCCACACGACCTGTTTTCATGCTGCTCGACGAACCGCTTGCCGGAATCGACCCGATCGCCGTTGGTGAAATTAGAGACCTTGTAAGGCATTTGAAGGATCGTGGCGTTGGGGTCCTGCTCACCGACCACAATGTACGCGAAACATTGGATCTGGTTGACCGCGCCTACATTCTGCATGACGGCCAAGTTCTTATGGAAGGTACTGCCTCCGAAATTGTCGGAAATGAGGACGTGCGGCGCGTTTACTTGGGCGAAGGGTTCAAGCTTTAGTTATACGTGAGTCGCGTTCGGGATCGAGTTGTAATGGCGTTAACCCAGAGATTAGAACTTCGTCAAAGCCAGTCTTTGGTTATGACGCCGCAATTGCAGCAAGCAATCAAATTGCTGCAATTATCCAATATCGAACTATCATCTTACGTCGAAGAACAAATCGAAAAAAATCCCCTGCTGGAAATTGACGAGGCAAGCGGGTCGGAATCCGAAGCCCGCGATCAGCCAAAAGAGGACACTCGAACTGTCGGCGACGATGCTTCGGGCGATGACAATCAAGATGCGGAAGCCTCGAATCTTACCGACACGGACCAAACCATGTCGCAGGACAGTACGTCAAAAGAGGTGGAATCTGCAATCGATGCCGATTATGACAATCTCTATACTGATGAGTCTCGGGCCGATAGACAAAATGAACAGAACATAAGCCAAGACACAAGCACGGCCGACTGGTCCAATCTCCGGGGCGGCTCTATTAATTTTGACTCTCACGGCGCCAATTTTGAAGCCACCCTGTCCAATAAAAAGACGCGGCGCGATCATCTGATAGAGCAGCTCAATATCACCATCAGAGATACGACAGAGCGTGCTATTGGGCTCCATCTGATCGATACGATTGATGAGGCGGGGTACATTCGCGAAGATTTGAATGTCATTTCGGATCGTCTGGGAACCAGCGTTGAAGCGGTTGCAGCCACATTGCAAAAGCTACAGGCTTTCGAGCCCGCCGGCATTTTTTGTCGGAATTTGGCGGAATGTTTGGCACTGCAATTGGCCGAAAAAGATCGACTTGATCCCGCCATGAAATGCTTGGTCGACAATCTGGATATTTTAGCCAAACACGACCTGGACGCCTTGATGCGCATTTGCGACATCGATGCTGAAGACCTGGCTGACATGATCAAGGAAATACGCCAACTCGATCCCAAGCCCGGCTCGAGTTTTAGTTCGGAAGTGGTTCAGCCGGTCGTGCCGGATGTTTACGTTCGGGAGACTCTCGACGGCAGCTGGCGCATCGAACTCAACAGCGACACATTGCCTCGTGTTCTTGTAAATCAGGAATATTATACTGAAATTAGCCAGACCACGAAATCGAAGGCAGACAAGACATATTTGGCTGAGTGTTACACCAACGCAAACTGGCTGGTTAAGAGCCTTGATCAGCGAGCCAAGACAATATTGAAAGTAGCGACACAAGTCGTGAAGCAGCAAGATGGGTTTCTTGTGCATGGCGTCGAGCATTTGCGGCCGCTTAACCTAAAGACCATTGCCGAGGCCATTGATATGCATGAATCGACGGTCAGCCGCGTTACCACCAACAAGTACATGGCAACGCCGCGCGGTCTTTTTGAAATGAAATATTTTTTCACATCGGCCATAGCGTCGTCGACCGGCGGGGAAGCACATTCGGCTGAATCCGTGCGCCATAAAATCAAGCGATTGATTGATCACGAGAATCCCAATGAAATTCTATCGGATGATCGTATCGTCGAGATTCTGAAGGTATCGGGCGTTGACATTGCGCGACGCACGGTTGCGAAGTATCGCGAAGCGCTCAAAATACCGTCTTCCGTGCAGCGCCGGCGAATTAAGAGGATGCCCACTTAACATGTGTGATGCGTGCACGTGAAGTCGCCGTTTTGCTGATATTCATCACCGGATAGAGAAGACATGACCAGACCGGTCCGATATTTTTTTGTCACGGAATGCTCGATTGACTCCGCAGGGCGACCAATCTATGGTCCGCGCCGACTTAATCGAGTCGGGCCTTCATTCCCCGCCAAAACACAATCATTGAAGGCCCGAGATTTCCATGAGGGCAGCGGAGAATTAACCGGTTTTGGTCGGTTGAATCGAGGTTTTGGACCAGGCATTGTCCCTTAGAGCGTTTCCGAACTTAACAGAATCGCGAAAACGCTCTAAGTCCTTGTTTGGTCGCGCCGTTTACGCGCAAAACCGCACACACTTTTGCGCACGGCGCTCTAGCACCGCAAAGGCAAACTGATGGAAGTAAGCGTCTTCGGCAAACAAATCGATATCGGCGAAGCTTTGCGCACCCATGTAGAGCTCAGCCTGGTAGGTGGCGTGGCGAAATACTTTGACCGTCCCGGTCGGGCCCAAGTGACCTTTTCTCGTGAAGGGGCCGGTTTTCGTTGCGACTGCTCGGTCCATTTCGATGCCGGAATCTTGCTGCAAAGCACGGGAGAGGCATCAGATATTCATGCCTCGTTCGAAGCCGCAGCCGGGCGAATGGAAAAGCGGGTAAGGCGATACAAGCGGCGGTTAAAAAATCATCACAAAAATCGGCAGTCGTCAGAGAAAATTATGACGGCACCTACCTATGTCATTGCGGCGGAACAAGAAGAAGAAGATGAGCCCCAGACTTTACAGCCTATCATTATCGCCGAGACAACCACGGATGTGACAACACTTACGGTCGGCGAAGCGGTCATGCAAATGGATCTAGCAGAAGCACCCGCTTTGGTGTTTCGAAGCAGCGTCCATGGGGGTATCAATTTTGTCTACCGACGGCTCGATGGCAATATCGGCTGGGTGGATTTGAAACCATAGAGCATTTTCAAGCGAAGTGGACACCGGTTCGCGTTAAGAAAATGCGACCAAACAAGGACGGAGAGCCCATTCAGGAAAAGTGGGTGCCGGTTTTCCGTCCGAATGGGCTACCAAACAAGGACTTAGAGCGTTTTCGCGATTCTGTTAAGTTCGGAAACGCTCTAGAACTCGACACCGGAATAAGTGGAAATACGCACAATGTTTTGCGCGATACAGAAAGCCGGCGTTCGAACGAGAACGGGTGTGTTGCAATCAAATATCGTAATTGGCTATGGATGTATCCGACCTCATAACGCCTAAAGCTGTGGTCGTTGACCTATGCGTCGGCAGCAAGAAGCAGGCTCTGCAGGAACTCGCCGCACGGGCATCGAGCCTGACCGCTGTCGACGAACGTCTTATCTTCGACACGCTGCTCGATCGCGAACGTCTTGGCAGTACAGGGGTTGGTCAAGGCATAGCCCTACCGCACGGCAGATTTGAGCAGGTCAAAGAGATATTCGGCCTCTTTGCGCGTCTGAGCAAGCCGGTGGATTTCGAATCGGTGGATGAAAAGCCGGTCGACCTGATCTTTGTTCTATTGGTACCGGAGACCGCCGGCGCCAATCATTTAAAGGCGCTAGCGCGGATTTCTCGGCTCCTGCGGACCAAGACCCTGTGCACCAAACTTAGGGGCGCCCGTGATCCTGATGCGGTTTATGCCTTGCTCTGCGAAACGACCGACGCGCCGGCCGGCCAGGATTCCCGGCGCCATCAATCGAAGGTATCTTAAGCTCATTTTTGAGAGGGTTGGTGGC
>SMXP01000046.1 GCA_004356335.1 Alphaproteobacteria bacterium
CACTCTAATGGCTCACGTCCACTCCAATTGCAGCACAACGAGCTCGTAAATTATTAAATGAGTCAACGCTAACTAGACGATTCCCAAGAGATGTGAATTCACTGTATAAGAGGTGATTATATAGAGTTTATATCGATTACATTGGTTGGTTTTGGCAGATATAGCCAGGTAGAACTTGTCTGGCCATATCTGCCAATTCCCCTATAAATTTTCCGTAGTCAAAATAATTTCTAGCTTATGACTCAATCAGTTAGGCTGGTCACTTATTGTGACGCCATTTAATTGGTCGAACGTTAAAAAGCGGGTTGAAGTAGAAAATTGATCTTGATCTGAGACTGTTTTGACTTTTGCAAGTTGAAAAGGGCGAACAGAAAAAGGCGTAAAAACTTCCTGAACCACCTGAGCAGGAGGCGGAAGTTCAATCCGGCCGCGGCGAGGAGTGCGTTGACCTTGTCGCCGTCTTTTCCAAGCAGGTAATTGCGTCCCATCCTGCTGTCTTGCTTCATGTGCCCGATGAGGGGCTCGACGGCGGCTCTTCGTCTCAGCTCTTTTTTGATTGCAGGCGTGAGCCCTCGCTTCTGCCCCGATTTGTAAACCCGGAACTTGTTGGGGTAATTGTGACCGGCATAGCCTTTGTCGACAAAGATCCGTTCCGGCTCGATGCCGGTCCATTGTTCGAGCTCTTTGATCACCGGTCCTAACGTATGGCCGTCATACGGGTTTCCATGTAACGCCTTGACGTGCAGCACGAACTGGCCACCGGGTGCCAAGGCATTGGTGGTGGCGACACTGACCTTGCAGCCAAACTCATAAGGCTTGTGCGCCTTGCCTTTGCCAATGCATTCAACCTCAGGCGCATGAAGTGAATAGACTTTTGGGGCATCTTGCCGGGTCTTTTGATGACGTATCTTTACCGCCAAATTGAGCGCGTCACGGAAGATCTCTTGGCGTTCCTCATTGCCATCGATCTTGCGATCGATGTCACGGATCACGCGGCCCAGCCGGGTACGCAAGAACTTCAGCTTCCTCTTATGTCGTTTGAATTGCTTGGCATGAGCGTAACGCTGCGACATGATCAAGGCCTGCTTGCCAACCCGGATATAGCTCTGGCGCAGCTTCACATCGTGCTTGCGCGCCAATGCCGCCAGCTTGACCATGGCCCGATAGGTCAGTTTGGCGTCGGTCGGAAAGGTAATATTCTTGGGCTGCACCGTGGTGTCGACGGTGACTTTTTTGAGGTCCTTGGTGCGCAAAGCACCCTCTCCATGGGCAATGCGTAAGCTCTCCTGAACAAGCTTCTCCAGAAAGTCAGGCCCCACACGTTGGCGCCAATGGGTCATGCCGGAGCGCTCATGGGGAAAGGCATGTTGGAAAAACTCTTCGCCTGTGAAGTACTGGAAGTACGGATCGCACACCCAGCGTTCACAGACCCCTTCATCCGACAAATTGAACGTATGCTTCAACAATAAAAGTCCAACCATGAACCGGGTCGGCAGAGCCGGCCGGCCCTCATGGGAAAAATAGGGCGCCACCTGTTCGTCCAGATGATCCCAGTCGATCTTGCCGGCCAGGATGACAAGCTCGTGGCGCAGGTTGATGATGTTGTCAAGGCGGGACCGGAAAAAGTCCTCAGCACCTGAAGGCGTCTGCTTTTTTGGCTTCATGAAAGGCTCCCCAAGGCGACTCGAATCACCTTGAGCGAATCACAAAACCGGCCGTTATTGAAGTCAAAATCCGAAATTTAAACTGCAAGCTCTTGGCCCCTACAAGGGTCAAAACCTGCAATCACAAACCCCTCGGAAGGATATCAAACCCTGAAAAATACTATACACTAGCGTTTTTAACGGTCGACGCTCTAGGTCTTTGTTTTGTCGCGCATTCGAACCCAAAAACCGCGTACACTTTTTGTGAATGCGCTCTAGTCGGGGCGGCTTAAGATGAAAATTGCTTCATCGGAAATCAAATTAGCCAACATGCCCGGCTTGGAAAAACGCATTTTAATTCTGTTGCCTCGGCGAGCATAGGCATTCTCAATTTTCACGTTCATGCCTTCACACATCGTGACAAAATCTCGAATCGTGCACAAGTGAATGTTCGGTGTTTCGTACCAAGGCTGGTCGAGCAAGTCGGTCATCGGCATACGCCCGCTCATCATTAGATGGAGGCGCACTTTCCAGTAACCGAAATTCGGGAAGGACACAATGACGCGCCGGCCGATGCGCAACAGCTCGTCAAGAACGGATTTGGGTTTACGGGTTGCCTGAATGGTTTGACTTAAAATCACATAGTCGAACGCCTGGTCCGGATAAGCGGGCAAATCCGCGTCGGCGTCTCCTTGGACGACCGACAGCCCCCGCGCCACGCACGCATTCACGCCCGTCTGACTCAGTTCGACACCGCGTGCATCCACATCCTTAATGTTGGTCAACATCTGCAGCAGCGTGCCATCGCCGCACCCCACATCCAAAACGCGCGAGCCCGGTTCGATGAGATCGGCAATAAGGACAAGGTCCGTGCGTCCGCTCGTCTGGAGGAGATTTTCACTTGGAGCTCGCATGGGCTCGGTCACATTTTATTCCGCTTTGGCAAGGCCTCGGTGTACCGCCGCCGAGTTTATAAAGCCCGCAAGGGTTGAGAACATTTCAGGCTCGTCTAACAAAAAGGCATCGTGGCCTTTGTCCGACTCAATTTCGACAAAGCTCACATTGGCGGCGACCGCGTTTAACGCTTGCACGATATGGCGAGCTTCAGACGTGGGGAACAACCAGTCGCTGGTGAACGATACCACACAAAAACGGGTTTTCGTTCCCTTAAACGCATTGGCAATGATGCCGTCATAATCGGCATCGAGATCAAAATAATCCATGGCCCGGGTGATATAGAGATACGAATTAGCGTCGAAACGGTCGACAAACGTAAAACCTTGGTGCCTTAGATAGCTCTCGATCTGAAAGTCCGCTTCAAAGCCAAAGGTCAGGGCGTCTCTGTCCTGTAAATTGCGCCCGAATTTTCGGTGCAAGGCTTGTCCGGACAAATAGGTGATATGGGCCGCCATACGGGCGACAGCCAGGCCTTTCCGAGGTCGTGTCGCGCGGCTTTGATAATCGCCGCCATGCCAATCGCGATCGGCCATAATGGCTTGGCGGCCCACTTCGTGAAACGCAATGTTCTGGGAGGAGTGGCGCGTTGCCGTGGCAATCGGGATCGCGGAAAAGACGCGCTCCGGGTAGGATGCCGCCCAGCGCAATACCTGCATGCCGCCCAACGACCCACCGAGCACACAAAACAAATCCTCAATGCCCAGCTGATCCAACAACTTGGCTTGGGCGCGAACCATATCCGCCACCGTAATGACCGGAAATTTGAGCCCGTAAGGCTTGCCGGTTGCGGGATTCGTGTCCATCGGCCCTGTGGTCCCCATGCAGCCGCCGATGATGTTGGTACAGATCACGTAAAACCGGTTGGTATCGACCGGCCGGCCCGGTCCCACCATGGTTTCCCACCAACCCGGTTTGCCGGTGATGGGGTGACGGCTGGCGACGAATTGGTCGCCGGTCAAGGCGTGACAGACCAGCACCACATTCGATTTGTCGTCA
Source organism: Alphaproteobacteria bacterium (assembly GCA_004356335.1). GTDB lineage: Bacteria > Pseudomonadota > Alphaproteobacteria > SMXP01 > SMXP01 > SMXP01. Next base: position 3,597 of record SMXP01000046.1, read on the forward strand.
TTGAGGGTGCCATAGGTCTGATAGGCAATTCGTATGGACGCCAGCTCGGCGCCGCTATCAAGGCGCAACGGCGTATGGTTGCCAAATTGGGCCACAGGCTGCAATTTGACCGCTTCCTCGGCGGGTATGGCCGCGGCTCGGTGCGCCGGGTTTTGATCTGTCACGCTCAAAGTCTCACCCTTTCAGCCCAATATTCGGAGCCAATATCCATTATACCCTACTTGTCGGGGGCTCTTGCTAATGGTCTCACCTTTGAATTGTCAACGTTTTCTTTGATTTTGCCTAAAGCGCCCCTTATGTATAGCCGCCAGTCTGGATTGGGCCGAAAACGGGCTCAAGGGAACCGTACAGGCCCGATAGAGCGTTTTCAGGAAAAGTGGGCCCGGTTTTCCGTCCGAAAACGCGACCAAACTAGGATTCTAGAGCATTTTCATGAGTCAATTAATCTTGGAAATGCTTTAGGGGCAGAATAGCCGCAGCAGGAGCAAATATGAGCGACAACAGCAACTCTTTGCCCGAGTTGCGGCACAAAATAGACCAGATCGACGACCGTTTGCAGGATCTGATTGTTGAGCGAACCGCCGTCGTTCTTGAAATCGCCCAAGCCAAGGCCCAGCAAGCCGCCCAAAATAAGCCGAATGCCGAGGCCGGCGACGGCCCGGGCCGTCTGGCCATGCGGCCTGGCCGGGAAGCGGCGATCCTCAGGCGGTTGCTGTCGCGCCACCAAGGCGCCCTACCCAAAAAGGTATTGGTCCGGCTTTGGCGGGAGCTTTTTTCGGCCAAGACCCGATTGCAGGGGCCCATGACGGCCTGTGTCTTTGGCGGCAGTGAGCCGCTGGCCTATTGGGATTTGGCGAGGTTTTACTATGGCTCGAATACGCCGCTGGCAATGGCGGAATCGGCCCATGATGTGGTGACGAAAGTGACACAAAATGGCTCGATGATAGGGGTCGTGCCGGCGCCCTTTGGGTCGGTTCCGGCACCGGATTGGTGGCCCGATCTGGCGGTCCGCACCGGCGTCCGCGCCTGGCTGATCGCCAAGCTGCCCTTTGTCTTTGATGGCAACGAGACGGCCGGACCCGTCGCCTTCACCTTGGCGCCCATCCCGCCCGAGGCCAGCGGCGACGACACAACGGTTTTGTGTGTTCGAACCACGGGCGATGGGGCCGACGGCGCCCTTGTCGCAGCCTTGGCCGAACTCGGGTGGCCAGGGGCAAAGGTCGTGGCGACTGGCCATTCGGCTCAGCGCAAGGCGCCCGTGCATTTTTGTGAAACCCCGGGTTTTGTCGACGTGAATGATGCCCGCTTGACCCGTCCTGTGGCTCCATCTGATTTGGTGTCGGAAATTGGTTTGCTTGGTGTTTACGCCAACCCGATTGAGCTTAATGCCCCGGTACCGTCTGGAGGTGCCCCATGACCATCCCCAGACCGCAGCCTAGTATTCTTGCCATGGAACCCTATATCGGCGGCCAAAGCACCATTGACGGTGTCGAGGGGGCGATCAAGTTGTCATCGAATGAATCGCCCCTGGGTGCGGGCCCGAAAGCGCGCGAGGCATTCCTGCAGGCGGCAGACCAACTCAATCTGTACCCCGATGGTGCTGCTCAGCGTTTACACGATGCGATCGCCGCGCGTTACGGATTGGATCCCGATCGAATCGTTTGCGGTAACGGCTCCGATGACCTTTTGTCTCTTTTGGGTCTTGCCTATCTCGATGTGGGCAGCGAGGCGATCTATTCCGAGCATGGTTTCTTATTCTATAAGCTGGTCGCACAAGCCAACGGTGCGGTGCCCGTCTCCGTGCCCGAAACAGATCTGAAAGCCGATGTGGACGCCATAATGGCGGCGGTGTCGGCCAAGACCCGTATAGTGTTTATCGCAAACCCGAATAATCCCACCGGCACCTTTCTAACCATTGAGGAGGTCAAGAGGCTACGAGATGGCCTACGGTCGGATATTCTTCTGGTGCTCGATGGGGCTTATGCGGAATATGTACATCGCGATGATTACAGTGCCGGCATCGAACTGGTTACAAATTCCGAGAACGTGGTCATGACACGGACTTTCTCGAAAATTTACGGTTTAGCGTCGCTGCGGCTGGGTTGGTGTTATTGTCCTGTTTCCGTTGCCGATGCGCTCAATCGCATTCGTGGGCCGTTTAATGTAAACGGCGCTGCGCAAGCCGCCGGTGTGGCGTCTCTGGCCGATACGGCCCATGAAGAAAAGGCGATTGCCCATAACGATCATTGGCGCGACTGGCTGTTTGAAGAAATAACCAAGCTCGGTCTCAAAGTGACGCCGAGCATTGCCAATTTCCTTTTGATTCATTTCGACGCGGAAAGCCCAAAGAGTGCGCCGCAAGCGGATCGTTTTCTGCAAAAAAATGGGCTTATCTTGCGGCGACTTGAGGCTTATGGCTTGCCCCATTGTTTACGCTTGACCGTGGGGCTTGAACAGGCGAATCGCGCCGTGATCGCGGCACTGACAGAATTTACGGGCGACTGATATGGCAGACTCGGCTTCCTTCGTTAAACCGCATTTTGAGCGCGTCGCCTTGATTGGTTTGGGCTTGATCGGCTCGTCGTTATGCCACGCTATGCGTCGCGCGGATTTGGCCACTCATATTGCGGGCCATGCGCGCACCGCCGAAACGCGCAAAGTGGCCCTTGAAATAGGTCTGGTCGATACGATTCATGAGGATGCGGCATCGGCGGTCCAAGATGCCGACCTCATCATTATGTGCACGCCCGTAGGCGTATGCGGAGAAATTGCGCGGGCCATCAAGCCGGCGCTCAAACAAGGGGCGATCTTCAGCGATGTCGGTTCCATCAAACAGGCGCTGATACGCGACGTCGCGCCCCATATCCCGGACGGCGTCCATTTTGTGCCCGTCCATCCCATTGCGGGAACCGAGCAGTCCGGCCCTCGGTCCGGTTTCGCTGAATTATTTACCCATCGTTGGTGCATCCTCACGCCGCTTTCGGATCAAAAATCGGATGAATATGCCGAAGCGGTCCGACTGCTGACGGCATTTTGGCAAGCCTGCGGCAGTATGGTCGAGTGCATGGACCCCAAACATCACGATCTCGTTTTGGCGATCACAAGTCATGTGCCCCATCTCATTGCCTATAATCTTGTGGGTACAGCTTCGGATCTCGAAACCGTGACGCGCTCGGAGGTGATCAAATACAGCGCTGCGGGCTTTCGTGATTCAACACGGTTAGCGGCATCGGATCCCACTATGTGGCGAGATGTTTTTCTCAATAATAAAGACGCCGTGTTGGAAATGCTCGGACGGTTCACCGAGGATTTGTCGGCATTGCAGCGGGCGATCCGATGGGGTGACGGCGATGCTCTTTTTGATCTTTTTACGCGGACGCGGGCGGTTCGCCGGTCGATCGTCGAGGCCGGCCAAGAAACGGAAGAGCCTGACTTTGGCCGCCGGCATAAAGATTTGGCGCCGAAAGAAGATTCATCCGACTAAAGCGCATTCAGGAAAAGTGGACACCGGTTTTCCGTCCGAATGCGCGACAAAACAAAGACTTAGAGCGCATTCAGGAAAAGTGGCGCCCGGTTTTCCGTCCGAATGCGCGACAAAATAAAGACTTAAGAGCGCATTCAGGAATGAAACGTAAATGACAAAGGACGATCTTTGGGTCTTCGGATAC
>SMXP01000047.1 GCA_004356335.1 Alphaproteobacteria bacterium
CCGCCAGCACACCCGGTTCGCCCGAGGCCGCCCAGACGAAACCCGCGCCCAGCGCAGCCACGGCAACGCCGAACCAGCGCATGCGCCCGTCCGTGCCGATCAGACCCATATAAAAGTCGCGCACCGCGCCTGGCGCCACAATCAACGGCCCACGGCTGACGATGACCGTAAGACCCATGGCAATGACGACAATGGCAAAAGCGTTCATGATGACCTCCTTCTTGAGGAAAGGGCTCGTCTTCCGCTTGTCTTATATATGGGGTCCGCGGCCTGCCCCTTCAAGCCATAGGGGCCGGAGAAAACCCAGGATTTCCGCCGATTCCCGCCATTTTCAGGTGATCCAAAAAACGTCCCAAAGTGTGACGCTCATCACATATTTATGGCCGGACAATGCCTATTCTGGGCCTACTCCGAAAAGCCGGAGAATTGGGAAAGAGTAAACAAAGGGAGGTCCTCGATCGCCCCAAATGGGCAGCAAAATCAGGATTTCGGGACATGAGAAACAAACAAACATACAGCAATTGCACCACCATTCCCCAAGGCACATGGCGTTGGTCGAGCTTCAGCCCCCAGGAAATCGCATGCCGCGGCACCGGCGAGATCCTGGTTCATGAAGCCGCCTTGGACGGTCTGGAAGAAATGCGTCGCCGGTTGGACAAACCGATCATCATTACATCCGCTTACAGATCAAAATCCCACAACAGAAAAGTCGGCGGTGCGCGCCGGTCGCAACATCTGAAGGGCATGGCGTTTGACATTTCCATGCAGAACCAAAACCCGTTCATGTTCGAAGCCATCGCCCGGGCCTGCGGCTTTACCGGCTTTGGCTTTTATCCCAAGAAAAATTTCATGCATATCGATATGGGACGCGCGCGGGAATGGGGCAAAAGATGGACCCATACGGAACCCGAATTCAGTGTCGAAACCGTGCCGCTCATGAAAAAACCCGCCATCAAAAAAACCACCACCAGTGCCGGCGTCGTCACCGTGGCGGCCGGTGGCTTGGCCCTGGCCAATCCCGGTGGCAACGGGACGTCGGTTGATGCCGTTGCGATCAGCCCGATCACCAACACCGCTATCGAAACCAACACCGCCATCGAGACCGTCGACACGATCCGCGAAACCATAACGGAAACCAGTGTGGATCCGGCGATCAACCAAATCCCATCGCAGATCTCCAACGCCTTGCCTTCCATGGAGGAAGTGTTGTCCTTTGCCATGGATTTTGTTGGTCAAGCCGCAACCTTCGTCATCGACACGGCGCCCTATTTCGCCGGCTATACGCACCATGCGATATTCGCGTCCGCGATCTTCGGCGCTCTGGCCACAACTTATGCCGTGTGGAAGCGGTTGTCCTTCTAGAGCATCGCTCGCTGTTTTGGAATCACTTGCGATGCTCTAAGTTATTATTTGGTCGCGCCGTTTACGCGCAAAACCGCACACACTTTTGCGCACGGCGCTCTAGCGCGGTTCGGCCCAGCCCCAATAATTGAAGCTCAGAATTTTCGGCGCGTCTTCCAAATAGCCGGCTTCCAATTCGGGTATTTTGAATCCGCTTTCCATGATCAAACCGGGAATGTCGCGGTTCAAATGGCAGCCGCCGCCAAGCCGCTTCCATAGGGGCGTCAATCGATTCTGCCAACGACGAATTTTTTCGTCGGGCGCGGCGCCATGCTCGCAAAAGATCATTCGGCCACTGGGTTTGAGCACGCGGCGCATGTCGGCCAGCGCGCCCATCACGTCGGCAATCGTACACAGAGTATAGGTCACCATAATGGTGTCGACGCTGTTGTCATCGAGCGGGATCTGTTCGCCGGGCAGATCCAAAACCTCCACCTCGAAGGGCGCCGCATCGATGGCCTTCTGGGCGATGGCGCGCATTTCCGCAGACGGTTCCAGGCCCCACAGTTTTTCCACCCTGGACGGGGCATAAAACGGCAGATTATGCCCCGCGCCCAGACCAATCTCCAGGATTCGGCCCTCGGCCAACGGCACCACCTTTTTGCGCTGTTCGGTGATCGACTCTTGACCGCACGCACAATTGATCAAACGAGGTAACACGTACTTGGCGTAAAGGCCCATGCTCTCATTCGCTCTTGTTATGAAAACCGCCTTGTTGGATTGGCTTATGCACAGCTCGAAGCCGACAACCGCATCATAGAGGTAACTTTATATAAAGGAAACGCGATTCAAAGCGAGCGCTTATTCGGCCGCCTGGAGTGCATTAAGATGCAAGTCGATGCATTGAATTGCGGCGGCGACGGCTGCTTTCAAATCACCCAGGGTGATGCTTCTTTCCGTCGGCGTGGAACTGTCGACTAGTTCCTCGGCACGTTCACAGATCTCGGCTATCCGCCAGGCCCCCACGCCCCGTGCCGAGCCCTTTAGAGTATGTGCGGCGTCGGCCCAAGACTTCTTATCCCTGGAATCTTCCAGATTGCGAATCCAAATGTCAGCTTGTTCAACGAATATGCCGAGCACATCGCGCTCAAGATTCGGATCCCCTTCAGTGAATAGACGCAGGTGATCGAAATCGATTATCGGATCCTTAACCTTAACCATGTCAACACCAAACCATTCTGACTTACCGGATCAGTAAACCAGATTGGTGTGACAATTCGGTTAAGCTTTTAAGTGGATGGTTTCTTGGTTAATCGGCAACCATGATGGTACCGGCCATATACAACGTGCACGCACCCTCTAAGGTCACGCGATCCCGTTTGACCGTGCATCCGACAATACCACCCCGCTGTGACGCTTGATAGGCGGTCAGTTGGTTCTTGCCCAATCTCTCTGCCCAATAGGGTGCCAACAAACAATGCGCCGACCCGGTCACCGGATCTTCCGGAACGCCTTTTGCCGGTGCAAAAAAGCGCGAGACGAAATCGAACCGCGTGTCATTTGCCCCCGGCGCTGTTGCGCATAATCCCCAAGCGCCGGCACGCGCGATCAGGTCTTCAAGATCGGCGTTGTAGCGCAGACTGTCGATGTGGTCGGCCGACTCATAAACCGCAATCAAATAAGTGCCGGACCGTAATTCCACAGGCAACGGTCCCAACACCTGTGCCAGGCCGGAAATCAAATCCGCCGGCGACTCGAACGGTTTCGACGTTAGGGCCGGAAAATCCATGGCCAGCCTGCCGTCATCAAGACGATCAACGCCAAGGATACCGCTGCGCGTCGAGAATGAGACATGGCGCCATGCCGGTCGTAACGTGGTGAACAGGATGTGACCGCTGGCCAATGTGGCATGTCCGCACAAATCCACTTCCGCTTTCGGCGTGAACCAACGCAGGTCAATGGGATCTTGTTCTGCGTGATCGTCGCTCAGGACAAAAAAGGCCGTCTCCGACAGATTGTTTTCGGCGGAAATCTGCTGCATCAATGGTGTCGGCAACCACCTGTCCAGCGGCACAATGGCGGCCGGATTGCCGCGAAACACATCGCCGGCAAACGCATCAATTTGATAAAGCGGCAACTTCATAGCACCGGCTCCGATCGCACATGATGCCTCACTCTATAGCGTCGCAGCCCTATAACGTCGACGCCCAAAAGTGCCGTCGAGACAAAACCGTCCGTTAGAGCATTTTCGAGCGAAGTGGACACCGGTTCGCGTTAAGAAAATGCGACCAAACAAGAACTTAGAGCGTTTTCGCGATTCTATTAAGTTCGGAAACGCTCTAGCGGTCTGGCGATTGACGGCAATCCGGCCGACATTCGGCTTTCAAGAGGTCAAACCAACCTGAACATTCTGTTCATCTGCGGTTCAGGCAGACTCTCGCACCCTAGAGCGCATTCAGGAAAAGTGGACACCGGTTTTCCTGAATGCGCTCTAAAAGGATTTGCCTTTGTTCGGCGCGGACGACTTGCATCCTCTTCCCACCCCATGGAATGTGGGTCCCGTGCCGAACAATTTTTGCCGACCGCCGAAACAGCTTTCCAAACCGCTACGGGCGCCAGGGTTTAATAAAAAGACATGCCCCCCGGCAGCGGCGATTTTCCGAACAGCCATTGATGCCCATAGAGAACGATGGCAAAGGCGATAATCGACGCGAGAAATCTAAACCAGCCGATTTCACCCAATTTTAATTTGTTGCGCTTGGTTACGATTGCGCCGAACGGCAGATTGGACGTCTCATCGCGAAATTTTTGCCATTGCGCACCGAACGCTTTGGCCCGTTTGCGATCGATCGAATATGTGCCGAGCACGGCCACAGCCGCAAAGGTACCGAATAAAAGCACGGCCGCGGAGTGTCCGGTCATTGCTAGGTGCAGCAGGCCCCAAATCGTCACCCCCCACAAGAAGGGATGACGTGTGATGCGCAACAGGCCGCGCACCACACCCTCTTTTTCCAATAGCTTCTCTCTGGTCACAAGAGTTGGGTTGGGCGTCATCATACCGGCAACCACCAGCACAAACACAATCGGCATGATGAGGACGGCCGAGTCGATCAGGCCGCGCGCCGCGCCCCACAGAATTTCCGTTTCGGCCCGCGCCGCCGGATAAGCCACGACAATCCAAACAAGACCGACAATGGAAGCAATAATAAAAACGGCCCGGTAGCCGCCGTCGCCCAATTTGTCGATCAAAACTTGGCGCAGCGCGGTACCCGAAACCAAAGTGTGAATCAGAAAAAAGAAGGCCAAAGCGAGTATGAAACCAGTCATCCGAAGCTCCCTTAAATCAATTGTCGCAGCGATACGCACAGATTAGAGCACGTTGACAAAAGATAGAATCCCTAACGTACTCTAAGTCTTTGTTTTATCGCGCATTCGGACGGAAAATCGGTGCCCACTTTTCCTGAATGCGCTCTAACCCAGAGCACCCCATCCATAGTGTTGAGCATATTAGGTTAGGACCGATCGGGGGCCGCAGCGCAGCATAAATTACCGATTGCCGCAATAAGACGGAGAGGTCAAGACCCCTCTGCCCCCGCCCTATCCACAGAGTGACGGGCGCCCCGCGAAACAGTCTACAAATGACGGCGGGCTTGGGCTATGACTAGCCGCATCACAGACGCCGCGACCCCCAATACGCGGTATTCAGGCAAAATTAAGTAGAACTCGCATGGCATTCAGCGCTATGTGACGATCAATACGACAAAAAGTCGCCACCACCATCCAAGGAAAGAGATCATGTCAGACATCGTTGGAACCCTCATGCAAACCACGACCAAAACCGCGCGCGAAATCTACGAAGAGGTGCAATCCAATCCGGCGCGCGCGCGTTACGGGTTTGGCGATAAGGCGGCCATCGTCAATGTGGATCCGCAAAAAGCTTACACGCGCATGGATCTCTTTAAGACCGCCTACCAAGCCGACCCAAACCAGATGGAATACGTCAACACGATTTCCGATTTGGCGAGAGAGAGGGGCTGGCCCGTCATATGGACTCATGTGGCTTTTATGAAAGACGGATCCGATTGCGGCGTGTGGGGCACACGGACCGACACGCCGGATAGCTTGCAGAACATAAAATTTGGATCCGAGCGCTGGGAATTTGACGATCGTCTTAGAATCGATGAAGAGCGGGATGCCATTTATACCAAGCGCATGCCGTCGGCATTTTTCGAAACGCCTTTGGCGTCTTACTTGGTGTTTCATAAGATCGATACGGTGATCATCACCGGCGGGTCCACATCGGGATGTATCCGCGCCACCGCCGTGGATAGTTTGAGCCACGGCTACCGCACCATCGTGCCCGTGGAATGCGTGGCCGACAAACACGAAAGCTATCACTACGCCAATTTGACCGACCTGCAACTGAAATATGCCGACGTGGTGTCGGTGCAGGAAGTGATCGATTATTTGAAGAGTTAAGGGCGACATGCCAAATCGACAGGGAGACATCTGGTGAAATCAGAACCCGGCCTTTACGATTATTGGCCTTATGTGGACCGGCCCAAGATTACCTGGCCGGACGGCAAGAAGCTGGCCTTTTGGGTTGCCCCCAATATCGAGTTTTACGAACTCAATCCACCGAAAAACCCCCATCGCGGTTCCTGGCCTCGCCCCTATCCGGACATCACGCCCTATTCCTATCGGGATTACGGCAATCGCGTGGGCAATTGGCGCTTGATGGAGGCGATGGACGATTATGGGGTGCGCGGATCGATTTCCTTATCGGTCGCCATGTGCCAGCACCACCCGGAAATCATTCAGGCTTGCGTCGATCGCAATTGGGAATTCTTTTCTCACGGTATTTACAACACCCGCTACACATACGGCATGGACGAAGCTCAGGAACGGGCCATCATGGAAGATTCGATCAAGACCGTGATGGATGCAACCGGCCAGCGCATTCGAGGATACTTGGCGCCGGCGCTGACCCACACCGAGCGAACCATGGATTTGCTCGCTGAAAACGATTTTTATTACACGTGCGATTTGTTCCAGGACGATCAACCTCAGCCGATCCACGTGAAAAGCGGCCGGTTGATTTCCATGCCCTATTCCTTGGAGGTCAACGACCACTTCATCTATAACATCTACGGCAACCCGCCGCGGCTTTATACGGATATGTTGAAGCGCCAGTTCGATACGCTATTGGAAGAAGGCGCTACGTCGGGCACGGTGATGTGCATCCCCCTCCACGCTTATTTGGTCGGCCGCCCTCATCGCATCAATCCGTTCCGCAACGTACTCGATTATATCACCGGCCATAAGGACGATGTGTGGGTGACCACCGCCGTCGAAATCGCTGAATATTATCTTGAAAATTACTACGATTTGGCCGCTGCGGACATTGCCAAACGCAACGCCGAAGCGGGAGCCTAATTACATGACTCTGCCCAAAGAATATCTGGAATACCCCCTTCGCCGTCACGGCATGGATCACGATCTTTATCCGTGGTCGAACCTGTTCGAACGCAAACCGGTAACATGGCCCAATGGTGCTAAAATCGCCCTCTGGATCGTGCCGGCCCTTGAGTTCTTTCCCCTCGACGATAAGAAGGAGCCGTTCAAAGCACCGGGCCATATGGTGACGCCCTATCCCGACTATCGGACCTACACCACGAAGGATTACGGTAACCGGCTCGGCATCTATCGCATCATGAAAGTGCTCGACCAATTCAATTTGAAAGCCTCGGTGGCGACCAATGCCCGGGTGGCCGAGCGTTATCCTTTCCTGATCAACGAAATCACCCGCCGCGGCTGGGAAATCATGGCCCATGGTTATGACATGAACGCGCTTCACTATGGCGGATTGGACGAAGCCACCGAGCGCGAGCAAATCAAAAAGACCGTCGATATTTTAAGGAAGGCAACCGGCCAAAAGGTGACCGGCTGGCTGTCGCCGGCGCGGTCGCAAAGCGAGAACACCCTGCATCTTTTGCCCGAATACGGCATCGAATATGTCGGCGATTGGGTCAATGACGACATGCCCTATGAGGTGACCACCAGAAACGGCCCGCTCATCGCCATGCCCCATTCGAACGAAATCGACGACCGTCAGATATTGATCAATCTCGGTCATTCCCAAGCGGTGTTCGAAGAAGAAGTGTTGGACGCGTTCCGACTTTTCTACGATGAGGCGGACAAATATGGCGGCCGCATCATGCAAATTACCCTGACGCCTTATGTCATCGGCCAGCCGTTTCAGATTAAATCCTTGGTCAACATTTTAGCTGAAATCACAAAGCACGACGGCATTTGGTCGGCAACCGGCGCCGAGATCGTCAAGGCGTGGCGCGACCAACAATAGAGTGTTTCCAGGAAAAGTGGACCCGGTTTTCCGTCCGGAAACACGATAAAACAACAACTTAGGGTCAGGTTTTGATTCCATCAAAACCGGAAAGACCCTAGATCAAAGGCCATGGCTGACGGACCAAAGTGTGTTCGCGTGCGCATCACCGGTCAGGTGCAAGGCGTGTGGTTTCGCGGCTGGACCAATGACCACGCCACGGGTTTAGGTATTGACGGCTGGGTGCGCAATCGGCTCGATGGGTCGGTCGAGGCAGTCTTTTCCGGCCCCGCCGATAAAGTCGACCACATGATCGCCCTGTGTCGGCGCGGGCCTCCGGCGGCCATGGTTTCCGCGGTTGACGTCACCCCCCAAGACGACCCGCCGCCTCCGGGCTTTCATCAAAAACCGACGGGATAGAGGGTCACTCCCCCGCTTTGAGGATGGGGTCGGGGCCTTTGGTGGAATATTGGTCGCCTTCCCGCACGAGTTCGTCCAAACCGACGAGGCGGTTGACGTCGCCGAATTGATTCATGCGGTCGGACCACGCCGCCGAGCTGCCGTGTTGTTTGAGACTGGCGAGGAACGGTTCGGCCATAAAGGTGTAGGCACGCATGAGCGCGCCCGGGAAGATCACCAGGGAATAGCCCATGTCGCCCAGCTCGCTCGCCGACTTCACGGGCGTTTTGCCGCCTTCGACCATATTGACGAGCAACGGCACTTTGTCTTTGAAGTTGGCCGGGATCGCGTGCATGTGCTCGACGGTTCGCGGCGCTTCGACGAACAATATATCGGCCCCCGCCTCGACATAAGCATGGCCGCGCGCCAAGGCGCCTTCGAAACCTTCCACGGCAATGGCATCGGTCCGTGCCAAGATGATGGTGTCGCGGTCGGCGCGGGCATCGCACGCCGCTTTGACCTTACCCACCATTTCTTCCGTC
>SMXP01000048.1 GCA_004356335.1 Alphaproteobacteria bacterium
ATGTTCGACCACGATCGGCGCTGCCTTTGGCTGTCCCTTCGAAGGCGAGATACCACTCGATCGCGTGGTCTCGATCGCCGCGCGCTGCGCCGAACTGGGGGCCACGGAAATTGCCATTGCCGATACGATCGGCGTGGCCGATCCGTGGGAGGTCAAACGCCGGGTCGGCGCGGTCAAAAAGGTCATTGGCGACATCCCGCTACGCTGCCATTTCCACAATACCCGCAATACAGGCATTGCCAATGCGTTCGCCGCCGTCGAGGCCGGTGTTCGTATCCTGGACGCTAGTTGTGGTGGTATCGGCGGTTGTCCTTTTGCACCCAAAGCGACCGGCAATATCGCCACGGAGGACTTGCTTTATATGCTTGAGCGAGCCGGCATTTCGACCGGGATCGATGTCCAGAAGATTATCGACACGACTCATTGGCTTGAGGGCGCCCTGGGTCATTCCATTCCGGCCATGGTGTCGAAGGCCGGGCTGTTCCCCACCGGCGCCACGGCGCAAGCGGCGGAATAGGCCGCGCTTGCCGGGTTTTATGCAATGAACTCGGTTTGAGCGACTCGCTTGATCAAGGTCGGATTGCGATAAACCGATGTGCGCGCACCACCCCCACCCCTTCTTGACTTGGCGAACGGCGGCCTGTAATCGCAAAGGATAAATAACCAAGGCACGGATAGTAAAGCCCCAGCGAACGGTGCTTTCAAACCATGCCAATAAAATAATCTCGAAAAATCAAGCCTTTCGTTCACTTTGAGGGAAACGATAACAATGTCATATCGGTTAGGTGTCGATGTCGGAGGAACATTTACGGATCTTCTGCTGATCGACGAAGAAACGGGGCGCACGTACACAGCCAAAGTTCCGTCGACGCCGGAAGATTCCGCCATTGGTGTCATCAACGGCGTAGAAAAGGTGTGCAAAGATGCCGGCGTCGATCCCAAATCCATAAACCACGTCATGCATGGCACCACGATAGCGACCAATACGATTCTGACGGGTAGCGGCGCGCGCGTGGGTCTGGTCACCACCGAAGGCTATCGCGACATCTTACAGATCGCCCGATCGTTTATTCCCGGCGGGCTTGGCGGATGGGTGATCTACAACAAATCGGACAACCTAGCGCCCTTGGAATGTACAATTGAGGTGCCGGAGCGTATTGGCGCCAAGGGGGACGAAGTGCGGCCGCTCGACGAAGACAAGGCCCGCGAAGAAATCCGCTCCCTCAAGAACCGGGGCGTCGAAGCCATCACCATTTGCCTCATTAACTCCTTCGCTAATCCGGCACATGAAATTCGTCTCAAAGAAATTGTCGAACAGGAATTGCCCGGCATACCCGTTTCCATCTCCTCGGAAGTCATTCCGGAAATGCAGGAATATGAGCGCGCCATCACAACGGTGGCGAATTCCTACGTACGCCCCTACGTATCGAAATACGTGCGTAGCTTGAAGCGGGAGTTGGACAGGCGTCTCGGCGATGTGAAGCTTGACATTTTGCGATCGGATGGCGGCTTGTCCACAGCGGAGGCAGCCGAAGCCTATCCGGTCAATCTGCTTATGAGCGGCCCGGCCGGCGGCGTGACGGGCGCATTGTGGATTGCGGAAAAGGCCGGCTACAAAGATCTGCTCACCTTCGACATGGGCGGCACATCAACGGATGTGTGCCTGGTTGAAGGTGGTGCCGCGGTGACCCGGCGCGAAACCACAGTCGGCGACGTGACGGTACGGGCGGCCTCCATCGACGTGCGCACGTGCGGTGCCGGCGGCGGGTCGATCGCCCATGTGCCGGAGCTGACCAAAGCATTGCGCGTCGGGCCGGAAAGCGCCGGCGCGGTTCCGGGCCCGGCGGCCTATCCTAACGGCGGCGAAGAGCCGACCGTGACCGACGCCAATGTGGTGCTGGGTTACTTGCCGGCCGAGCAAAAGCTTGGCGGCGATATGGTAATTAGCAAGTCGTCCGCCGAAACGGCAGTGCAAAAGACAGCCGACGCGTTGGGCCTATCGCTCAAACAGGCAGCCGAAGGCATCATCAAAATCGTCAACGAAAACATGTTCGGTGCGTTACGTCTCGTGTCGATCGAAAAAGGCTATGACCCGCGCGATTTCGCTTTGGTCGCATTCGGTGGCGCCGGGCCGCTTCACGCCAACTCCATCGGCATATTGATGCAGTCTTGGCCGATCATCATTCCGCCGGGACCCGGCGTGTTGTGCGCTTACGGCGATGTCACCACACGCATACGTGATGAGGCATCGAAAACTTTTATCCGCACATTCTCTGATTCGAGTCCGCAGGAGCTCATTAGTGAGTTGGAAACACTGGCCAAAAATGCCACCGAGGCGATGCAGGCCGGGCGCGGCGATAAGGTCGTCGACACTCTGTTTCAGGTCGACGTGCGTTATCACGGCCAAGGCTTGTCACTGACGGTCGACGCCAATTTCGATGACATTCGGAAGAATGGATTTGCGACGATTGGCCAAGCATTTGACAATTTGCATGAGCAACTCTTCACCTTCCGATCGGATTCCGAAAAGGAAATCGTGAATCTGCGTGCGGTTGTGCTTGGTCCGGTGACGGATGTGGCGGCGGAACAGATCGAACAAGGCAGCGACGATGCGTCAGAGGCGATTGTTTCCGATCATTCAATTTTCTATGAAGGCAAAGATCATGCGGCCAAGCTTTACGACCGGGCAAAACTTCGCGCCGGCAACAAGATTCATGGGCCCGCCGTCATCATGGAAATGGACTCGACCACGGTCATTTTACCCGATCACACCGGCGAGATCGATCCGTTAGGAAATATCCTGATCCGTCCGTCGAATATGAATTAGCAAAGGGGAGGCATAACGATGCCCGTAGAAATCATCGAACCGAACAAGCGGCCCATGAAGCGGGTTGATGTGGACCCCATCACGCTTGACATCATCGAAAACGCTTTGCGCAACGCGCGTACGGAAATGGATGTCACCCTCTTCCGTACGGCGATGTCGCCGGGTATTCGGGAACAACATGATGCCTTTCCCATGATTGCCAATTTGGAAGGCAAGATGGTGGTGGGACAGTTCGGCTCGTTCCTTCATGGCTTCAAAGCCGTCTATAACGGAACTCTGGAAGAAGGTGACGTCATCTTCACCAACGATCCTTATTCCTGCGCCGGCGCCGTCAGTCATTGTAACGACTGGCTTGTCATCAAACCGATCTTTAAAGACGGCCGTATGATCGCTTGGGGCTGCCATTTCGGACATATGACCGATATCGGCGGAAAGGTCCCCGGTTCGCTACCGACCGACGCCAAACAGATCTTTGAAGAGGGCATCGCGCTGCCGCCGGTGAAACTCTACAGGAAGGGCGTACTCCAAGACGAAATCATGCAAATCTTGATGAACAATTGCCGCATGCCCGATTGGAATAAGAGCGATCTTATGGGCATTGTAGCGGCGTGTAACGTGGCTGAACGGCGCGTCATCGAACTGGCCGAGCGTTTTGGCGATGACATGTTCTATTCCGCTATGGAAGACCTATTGGACCGAAACAAGCGGGCCATGGCGCATTTGATCCTGACAACCATTCCCGAAGAAAAGCGCTATTTCGAGGATTATGTGTGTGACGACGGCATGGGTATGGGGCCGTACAAGATTGCCTGTTCGCTTTGGCGTGAAGGCGAAAAGGTGATTTTCGACTTTGCCGGCACCGATCCGCAATCGATTGGCTCGATAAACTTTCTGCTCAACGCGGAAATGTTTAAAATGTTTGTCGGCACCTTCATGATCGCGGTGTTCGACCCACAGATCCTATTTAATGACGGCTTTTACGACTTGATGGAAGTGCGCATGCCGGAAGGTACGCTGCTCAGTCCGAAACGACCGGCTGCGCTGTCGTGTCGAACCCATGCTTTGGGTCGTGTGTTCGACATGATTAGCGCGCTTTTGGGTCAGGGGGCGCCCGACTACATGTGTGCCGCCGGCTTTTCCGACAGTCCACACTTCATGTATTCCGGATACACCAAGGAAGGCGATTGGTACCAGCTCTATCAAATTAGCTTCGGCGGCGTGCCGGGTAGACCGTTCGGCGATGGCCTGGACGGACATTCCATGTGGCCGGCGTTCACCAACGTGCCGAACGAATATCTCGAATCCTACTTCCCGCTTAGGATCGAGAGTTACAAAACGCTCATCGATACCGGCGGTGCCGGCCTGAATCGCGGCGGCAACGGCATCCGCACAGGATATCGTTTCCTCGAACCGGGCGAAATTTCAATCCACGACGATCGATGGCTGACCCATCCGTGGGGTGTCAATGGGGGTCATCCGGGTGGCCGCAGCACCAAGATCCTGAAACGTGCCGACGGCACTGAAGAGATTCTTCAATCGAAATGTGACCGCATTTCCGTTAAAGAAGGCGACCTTCTTTGCTTCGACACCTGGGGCGGCGGCGGCTGGGGCGATCCCTTTAAACGTCCGCCCGAAAAAGTGGCTCTGGATGTGGATCGTAAATTGGTCAGCAGGGAAAGTGCGCGTGATAATTACGGTGTGGTGCTTAATGACGACCTGACCGTCAGCGAAGATGAAACCGTCGCCTTGCGCGATAAGCTGGCCAAACAACGAGGTGATGTGAAACTGTTCGACTTCGGCGGCACCGTGGAGGAACTCAAGGCCCGTTGCAAGGAAGAGACCGGCCTGGAGCCGCCAAAAACACCCGAGTTCTTAAACTGGTTTACCAAAAAAGGCAGCACAGCCGAAGCGGCGGAATAGATCACGCGTTCGGCCCTATCAATGACCACGACAAAGCGATGGCCCTAGGAAACGTGCGCCGTATTTCTGGTTTGCTCGACCTGCCGATTTGCAGCAGTAAAACTTTGACCAATGTGTCTTGCCGTCTCTTTGAGACGGGGGACATAATCCTTGACCACCTGCTGAGGAGTCAGAGCGGATGTCATATAACGCATGGTCAAACTTGCTAGAAGCGTGCTGCCGTTCATAATCGGAACCGACACGGTGGTCTCGCGATGACTTTCGCGAATATGAAACGCGTAGCCGTGTTGCCTGGCATCATTCAATACGCGCTCAACAAGTCCGCTTTCCCGTGCCAGGGAGTCGTTTGGTGATTCCGAATGGGCGAGAATCTTGATTAAGGTTTCGCGTTGCCGCGGCGGGCAAAAGGCTAAGTAAATACGTCCTGCAGCACTGCCGAGTATGGAAACACGCAGCCCAGCGGAATAGCGCTCCAGAGCCAACGGGCTATTCTTGTCCGTGGTCTCACGTACCAGCATGTTCGTGCCGGACAATGTCGCCACTGAAACCGGCCATATAATTTCCCGGCACAGTGCCTCGATCTGCGGTTTGGCGATTTCTCTGACCCAGGGTTCGTCTTCAAACCCCTCACTCAATGACCGAACCGATATGGTCGGCCGATAGCGATCATCCGCCGGATCTCTCACCGCATAGCCGCCCACGCACAAAGTCTCCAAAATGCGATAGGCCGTCGTGCGAGGCAGTCCCGTTTGTTCGGCAATCTCGGTTACGGTCACGCCGTTATGGGCGTTCAAGCAACGAAGACTGTCGAGGCCGCGCAAAAGCGCTCGAATTGGTCTGATGGATTCGGATTTTCGTTGACCCGCTTCGCCATTTTCATGACTTGCGTCCTGCCACCCATTCCCCGTTACCCGGCCAGCTCCGTTTTGACGCGGAACTTGTCCACCGGACAAAGATCCCTGAGCGGGATTGTTTGCCAATTGGTCACCCATAGCTACCCTGATACCCTTTGTTAGAGCTGTGGCTCATCTGTTGATTGCTGTCCCAACGACAACCGCTAATTGTGTCCACTCTGCGTGCTCCGACCAACAGGCGGAACAGCCAGTGATCTTAGCACAGAAGTCCTTGTGTCTTAAGGCACGCTTAACCGACCGAGCCTGAAAGGTTATTGGGCTAAGTGCATTGCCATGAATGTCGGAAATCCGCCATATTAACAGTGTATTTTTAGGGATAATAATTTGCGCGTCAAAACCGTTAAAGGCGCTTTCCGGAGAGTAGAACCAGCAGGTCTTGTCATTTTTCAGCTGTCAACCAGGATAAGCTCATGCCGCAAAATCGAAAACCAGTGTTGATCGCCGGGGCCGGACCGGTCGGCTGCACCGCCGCCTTGTTGTTGGCCCAGCATGATATTCCGGTCGTTCTGATGGAGGCCCTGGACGAACTGCCCATGGACCTGCGCGCGTCAACCTTCCACCCACCCACATTGGACATGCTCGACGCGTTGGGTGTCACACCCCAACTCATATCCCAGGGTCTGATCGTACCGACATTTCAATATCGCGACCGGCGGACCGGCGAATTCGCGGAGTTCGATTTGGATTTGCTCAGGGACGAAACCCGGCACCCCTATCGTCTTCAATGCGAGCAGTACAAATTTACCCGTGTCGTGGTCGACATGCTGAAGGCGCTGCCCCATGCGGATGTGCGATTCAATCATCGCGTGGTGGGCTTTTCGCAAGATGGGGAGGGGGTGACCGCTCTCGCTTGGACACCGGATGGTGAAATCAAAATCCGCGGGTGCTTTTTAATCGGCGCGGAAGGCGCTGACAGCAAAGTGCGCCAATCGGCGGCCGTGCTTTATGAGGGTCTGACTTATCCCGAACGCTTCCTGGTCATGAGTACAAAATTTCCGTTTGAGGATCACATCGAGAATCTGAGCGATGTCAGTTATATGTCGGATCCGGAAGAGTGGTGCGTCTTATTGCGCACGGTAGATTTGTGGCGCTTCCTTGTACCCACGGATCCTCAGGATTCGCCGGAGAAAGTTTTGTCGGAAGATTACGTTCAGGATTGTCTGCAGCGTGTGTGTAAAAAGGACGGACCCTATAAAGTAGAGCATCAACTTCTGTACAACGTGCATCAGCGTGTGGCCGAAACCTATCGTATTGGCCGCCGGGTCTTGCTGGCCGGCGATGCCGCCCATATCAATAACCCGCTGGGCGGCATGGGCATGAATGGCGGGATTCACGACGCCATCAACCTAGCAGAAAAGCTGGTGACGATCATCAATGAGGGCGGCGATATGGATGCCCTTTTGGATCTTTACAATCGGCAACGGCGTCTGATCTGCATCGACTTCGTTCAAAGCCAAACCGCAAAGAACAAGGAAATGATCGAAGCCACCGACGCCAAAACGCAGCGCAGACGACAACAAGACTATATGCGCACCGCTAACGACCCGGAACTGGCCAAAGCGTTTCTCATGCGTTCATCCATGATCGAGCCGTTACGCGAATCTTACGAGATTCAGTGACGCAGTCGGGTCCGTTAGCTTACAAGCAAGGCACGGCCGGACATCACCGCGGATCGTGGGGATTGTCGATGCGATCGGCCATTTCACCGTGAATCATGCGCTTAATGTGTGGATTGACAAACAAACTTGCCGGATAAGTCGGCGTCGGCGCGCCGATCTCGTTCAATGCTTGGATCTGTGTGTCGTCCAGTTCGACCTCAAGGCATGCCAAATTTTCCTTAAGTTGATCAACCGTCTTGGCGCCGATAATGGGAATGACCGTGGCGCGATCGTTTTGCCGCATCCAACTCAACGCCACCTGGGCCGTCGTGCAACCGATCTCGTTCGCGATCTCCGTTGCCTTTTCCGCCACATCGAGTTTTTCATCGGTAATGGGCGACCACCGGGTCGTGGTCAAGCGGGCCCCCTCGCGGGCCTTTTCGTCGGCGTCCCGATTGAATTTACCGGTCAGCAGTCCGCCGGCCAACGGGCTCCAAGGCGTGATCGCCATATCCTGGAACCGGGCTAAATCGAAAAAATCGGCCTCGATGCTACGTTCAACCAGATTGTATTGAAGTTGCATGCCGCTGAACGGCGTCCATCCATTCCGTTCGGCAATGGCATTGGCGTAGGAAATGATCCATGCCGGCCAATTCGATACGCCGACGTGAAGCACCTTTCCGGCGCGCACCATGTCATCAAGCGCGCGCATAATTTCGTCAACCGGCGTTGTCCCGTCCCACATATGGACCCAATAAAGATCGACATAATCCGTATCCAGGCGTTTAAGGCTCGCCTCCAAGGCGTGCACCATATTCTTACGATGATTGCCCCCTGCATTGGGATCGTCGGGCTGCATATTGTTGGTGTATTTAGTCGCCAGAACCAGCCGGTCCCGCTCCGCGGCAATAAACTCGGATAGCATGCGTTCGCTTGTACCGCCGGTGTACATATTCGCCGTATCGATAAAATTCCCACCCGCATCAATAAAGGCATCGAATATCTTGCGGCACTCATCTTGGGCCGCGCCAAAGCCGGATTCGCCGCCAAAAGTCATGGCCCCCAGACAAATTTCAGAAACCCGCATGCCGCTGCGGCCGAAAAGCTTATATCTCATGTCTGGATCCTTCTGCTTGCGCCCGTTGAGGTCAGATATGACGGTGGGCGTCGCTAATTTGATTGAAGCAAAATATCGTCCTTCTTCCAACCTCCAGCATTTCCTGCCCCGCAGGTCGGTAGCGGAGGGCTCATACATGCTGATTATACAGGGTCGACGTTACGTGGTTGGCGACGATCCTATCGACAAAAGCGGTCTTGAGACTGACATGCAATTGCTCAAAAAATCAACCGACAGGCGGTCGGAATGGGCGCGAGCATCGCGCCAAGTGTTGTCTTTGTTGGATCAAGTGTTGTCTTTGTTAGATAGTGGGGTTCATTAAAAATCCGTTCGATACGCGTCGGAGCAAATCACACCGGCTCATCCGCACGTAGGCAAAATCGACACGGATAGAGCACGTTGACAAAAGATGGAATCCCTAACGTGCTCTAAGTCTTTGTTTTGTCGCGCATTCGGACGGAAAACCGGTGTCCACTTTTCCTGAATGCGCTCTAGTAGGAGAAATATACATGTCAGAACAATCAAACACGGCTGCTGCACAGGGAGGGCCAGAACAAGCGGCGCAGGAAGGTATTCGTCTTGCACGTATTGCCAAGGGCAAAAGACCCGACTACTTCGCCGACCCGGCGACCGATAAATTATTATCCATGGTCATGGTGCTCGCACAGGAGCTCGCCGTCACACGGGACCGCCTGACCACAATTGAACGATTGATCGAAGAAAACGGATTGTTTGAAGTTTCTAAAATCGACAATTACAAACTGTCCGATGAACAGGTCGAGCAGAGATCGGAACGTCATACGGCCTTTATTTCAAAATTTCTGCATACGGTATTGTCCGAACTTGAAGCTTTGAACCAGGACACCAAGTCCAACGGTAAATGAGGCCGGATCATGAACGTTTGCCTGCGGTCAACTTGCCGTTACGCATACGCAAAAAACCGAACGCCCTCGCGACTCCGACAATTGCCATTTTGATCATGAAAAACAGAACAATCCCTGCACTCAACAGCAACAGGAAAAGTGCCGGATAGTCAGGCCGAAAGTTCTTCCAAAAATACCGAACAAAACCTTTTGTTTTATGCCACTCAACAAAATAGGCAGGGGCCGCACTCGTGCTCTTATGATGAACCACCTCAATGCTCGGAACAAAGAATGTGCGGCCACCACTTTTGCGAAAGCGAAAGCAAAAATCGACATCTTCCACATGAAGAAAATATCCCTGGTCCATGCCGCCGATAGACCAGTAATCATCTGCCGGAAGAAACATGCACGCCCCGGAAATGACGGGAACCGGTGATGTGTTGGTGGGTGCGACGCCTTCGTGTTTATTGAATCTCTTAACAGCGGCAGAATTTGGCGCCAGCTTGTAAAGTTTGAGACCTTCGATCAGGGCCGTCCAGGGTGTCAAGACGTCTCGGCGCCCACCTCTTTGTTCGGTACCATCTTCGTTTAGTAATTTAGGTCCCAACATCCACGGCGGAGTCAATTTTGCACCCTCCCCATGGAAACGGCTAAGAGTATGCGCAGACAGTTCCGCATCAGGATTCAAAAATAACAGAAACTTTCCACTTGCCTTCTTCGCGCCAAGATTACAAGCGGTTGCAAAGCCCACATTGCCATGGCCGGTCAATAATCGCATTTCTTCATGGCGTTCCGATCGCGATCTCAGTTCCTCCACAATAGTGTTCGGGTTGCCGTTATCGACCACTATTAGCTCGAAGGAAAAATCTTGCGACAGAACGGAGTCGATCGTTGCGCTAAGATGGCTTCCGGTAAAATAGGAAACGACGATGACACTGATGAGCGGGGTGTGGTGTTCGCTCGTCGGGGAATTCGATCCGTCGCCCTGTGCTATTCCGCTCAATGCGGATAAGGCTGGAATATGGGAATCGGATGGGGTCGGGTTCATTCTACCGGCAGCCTATTTTGGCATCTTACGAATAGGCGGGTGCGGATGATGTCACCCGCGGTCGCCCCCCTAATAGCGAGAGGATTCCGGCCGCCAGCCACGCGCATGCAATCCACCAGGTCTGCCAAGCGCTAAAACTGATGAGTGCAATGACCAGATAGCTGGCCAGCACCGCCGCATAGACACCGGAGCGGGCGGGACTGGCGCGGGCCGATCCGATACCGATCAATATAAGGCAAATGAGGGCCGCGAGCAGCAACACACCGATTAGGCCCAGCTCAAACCAAACCTGAAGGAAAGCATTGTGTGGGTGAAGTGGGATCTCTTGCCCAACCATGCCGGCCATTGTGACGTTTGCTTGGCCAAGTTCCCGCGCCGAATCGAAACCGTGGCCAAATATTGGATTTTCGAAAATCTTTTCAGCCGTGCCGCGCCAAGTTTCGATTCGATACTGCCAGCTAAAAGGCAAAGATGTGCGCACGCCCTCCTCTTGTTGCTCCAACGGCCAGATATGAATCGTGGGTGCCAGAAACAAATAGCCGATGATCAATGCGCCCAAGATGGACAGCCCCATGCGACGCCTCCAATAGACCAGCAAAAAAGCAAGGGGAGCCAACGTCAAGGCGAGAGCGCTGGCGAAAGCCTGCAGTATCACAACATCGACCAAGAGGAATAGCAGAACAACCGATGCGATGATCGAGCCGCGCAAACCGGCAGTCCAGGTTTTCCGGCGCGCTATCAGAACTAAAGGCACCCAGGCCATTACCGCGACGGCAGCACCGCTTCTGCCGATATGTGAGAGACGGGCATTGAAGTCAAAATCACCTAATAGCCACATGCCAAAACGCAAACCAGTCAATGTCTCGAAAGTTAGAAGAACCGTTATAACGACGAGACAAATTATAAGGCGTGTGCGTACATGGTCACGCGCGGGCCAATCCAGCGCACCCAGCGATATCAATGACAGACCGCCAACAAAACAAACCACCGCAAGCCAAAGTAGTTTTTCGACACCCGGCACCGGCGACCAATAGAGCGTAATGAGGGCCCACAAAAATAACAGCAGCACGACTCCCGCGATCGGGCTAAACCGCCAAGTTGCCAATGACGGCCACGTTTCCATCCTTGGCAGCGCCAATATGGTCAACCCGATCCACACCACCAGGCCCTTTGGCGCGAAGACAATAAAAAGAGGAAGAAGCAGAAATAAGACGCCAAATACAGATGCCGGCCGGCCGAGACGGGAACTGCCTGCAGAAACGGTCACAGAGCTCTGTTCTCGGTTCACAAGTTCGGTCACTGACTCATCTAACTTCCTATCAGCTCCAATAAATACTCACCATAGCCGCTTTTTTCGAACTGTCCGGCAAGTTTTTTGAGAGCGGCATTGTCGATCCAACCCATCCGGTAAGCAATCTCTTCAACACAAGCAATCCGCAGACGTTGTTGATGCTCTACTGTCCTGACAAAATTTGCCGCGTCCAAGAACGAGTCGTGTGTCCCCGTATCGAACCAGCAAAAACCTCGACCCAATTTTTCGGCATGCAGCGCATTTCTTTTCAAATAATCATTGTTGACGGAGGTGATCTCCAATTCACCACGCGCGGATGGTTCCAGATCCGCTGCGATCCGGATGACATCGTTATCGTAGAAATAAAGCCCGGTCACGGCCCAGTTCGATTTAGGCTGTTTGGGTTTTTCTTCAATGTTTATGGGTTCGTCCTTGTCATTAAAAGTGACCACGCCGAAACGTCCCGGATCCCGAACCGAATAAGCGAAAATCGTCGCGCCGACCTTTTGTTCCGTCGCTCGGACCAAGGCATCGGTCAAACCATGGCCGTAAAAAATGTTGTCGCCGAGAATCAGGGCACAATGGTCCTTTCCGACAAAATCCCGGCCGATAACGAAGGCCTGGGCCAAGCCCTCCGGTTTGGGTTGTTCGGCGTAATCGATTGACAGGCCCCATTGGCTGCCATCCGAAAGCAGCGCTTTGAATAAGTTTTGTTCGGCGGGAGTCGTTATAACGAGTATTTCCCTGATGCCCGCCAGCATTAATGTGCTGAGGGGGTAATACACCATGGGCTTGTCGTAGATAGGTAACAGCTGCTTGGAGATGACGCGGGTTGCGGGAAACATGCGCGTGCCGGTACCCCCGGCAAGAATAATCCCTTTCATCGTGGCTCCACCCTTAGGGTCATTTCAGGTAACTCCCCGCGCACCGACTGATCGCAATAACACATCAAGGTCCCAGGCCCAATCTTTCTCCGCCATATCCGCTGGCATCAGCACCGCCCCAATGGGGATTCGCCAGGTACCATTGGACGGTCTTACGCAAGGCAAGTTCGAATTTCTCCTGCGGTTTCCAACCTAATTCTCGATTGATTTTGGTTGGATCCATCGCATATCGCAAATCATGTCCGGGACGGTCTTTGACGAAAGAAATCAGCTCGCCATGAGACCCTTCTTGGCGCGGACATAACTCATCCATCAAATCACAAATTTTCTCGACCATTTCGAGATTGGTTTTTTCGTTTTGCGCCCCAATATTGTAGCTTTCGCCGACTTGTCCTCTTTCGAGCACACGGCGCAGGCCGCGCGCATGGTCTTCCACATAAAGCCAGTCGCGAATGTTGTCCCCGGTGCCGTAGATCGGTAGTGGTTCGCCTGCCTTTGCCTTCAATATCATCAAGGGGATGAATTTCTCGGGGAACTGATAGGGGCCGAAATTATTGCTCGAATTGCTAATGACAATCGGCAAGCCATATGTCGCATGCCAGGCGCGCACCAGATGATCCGCCGCCGCCTTGCTGGCGGCATAGGGTGAGTGTGGATCATAGGGAGTGGTTTCGGTAAAACGCTGCCGATTGGTGAGCGACAACGACCCGAATACTTCATCGGTCGACACATGGTGAAAGCGGAACGCGTCCTTCTGTGCTCCTTCAAGATTGCGCCAATGCTCGAGCGCCGTCTCCAACAAAATCTGTGTGCCCACCACATTGGTATTGGTGAAGGCGCTGGGTCCATCGATCGATCGGTCAACATGGGATTCGGCGGCGAGATGCATGACCGCGTCGGGCTTGTACTCGCCAAACACCTTGGTCACTTTCTTGCGATCGCAAATATCGACTTTTTCGAAGTGATAGTGCGGGCTCGCCTCGACTTCCGCGATGGCTTTGAGATTTGCCGCATAGGTCAAACTGTCGAGGTTAATGACCGTGTGATCGGTCTCCTTGACATATTGACGGATCACCGCCGATCCGATGAACCCTGCGCCACCTGTCACCAATATGCGCATGGCATATCCCATTTTGAGCCGGGCAAAACACGGCGCAGCCCGACGCGAAGATTAGAGTGTTTCCAGGAGTGAAGACCGTCCTTGCCAAGGTAAATCGATCCGGTGGATCGATTGAAGGGATGAACGGACCCGGTTTTCCGTCCGGAAACACGATAAAACAACAACTTAGGGTCAGGTTTTGATTCTATCAAAACCGCAAAGACCCTAGGGTTAGGCGGATGCGAGCGCCCTATCCTTTGTCTCAATCCTCTGCCGCATCCTTTGCCTCATCCGGCAAGGGTCGTTCCACGGGAGACAGGGCCTCTTCCTTGAGCCGTTTGACGGCGTCCGCGAGGGACAGTGAGGTTTGTTCTTTGCTGCCCAGCCGACGTATCGAAACCGATTTTTGTTCCACTTCCCGCTTGCCTAACACGAGCAATACGGGAACTTTTCCCACACTGTGTTCGCGAACTTTGAAATTGATCTTTTCATTCCTAAGATCCGCCTCGACGCGCAATCCCTTATGGCGCAACGTGGCGACCACTTGCCGTGCATAGGCATCGGCGTCCGACGTAATGGTTGCCACAACGATCTGGAGCGGCGCCATCCAAAGGGGAAACTTCCCGGCATAATGCTCGATCAATATTCCGATGAACCGTTCCAATGACCCTAATATGGCGCGGTGAAGCATGACGGGCGTGTGGCGCTCGCCATCTTCGCCGATATAGCGGGCACCCAAACGGTCCGGCAAAACGAAATCCACTTGCAAGGTGCCGCATTGCCAGACCCGGCCAATGGCGTCCCGTAGATTGAACTCCAGTTTCGGTCCATAGAACGCGCCCTCGCCCGGATTGATTTTGCAATCGAGACCAGCGGCGGCCACGGCTTGCTTCAATGCGCCTTCCGCCCGATCCCACACTTCGTCGCTGCCGACCCGCACTTCGGGTCTGTCGGCAAACAGAATTTCGATGCCGGTAAACCCCAAATCCCGATACACGCTTTGCAAAAGATCGATGAATGTTTTCGTCTCATCGGTAATTTGATTTTCACGGCAAAAGATATGCGCGTCGTCTTGCACCATAGAGCGTACACGCATCAGGCCGTGCAGCGCCCCGGACGGTTCATTGCGGTGACAGCAGCCGAATTCGGCCATCCGTAAGGGCAAATCCCGATAGGATTTAATGCCTTGGTTGAATATTTGGACATGGGCCGGGCAGTTCATGGGTTTTAGAGCGTAAATGGTGCCGTCGGATTCCGATGTGAACATATGCTCGCGAAACTTCTCCCAATGGCCCGATTTTTCCCAAAGCTTCCGGTCGATAAGAATGGGCGTGTGAACTTCGATATAGCCCGCATCGCGAATGCGGTGACGAATGTAATTTTCGATCGTGCGCCAAAGGGTCCACCCTTTGTCATGCCAAAACACCATACCCGGTGCTTCTTCCTGCATGTGAAACAGATCCATCTCGCGCCCCAAGCGACGGTGATCCCGTTTTTCGGCTTCCTCCAGCATGTCAAGATAGGCCTTGAGATCCTTCTCATTGGCCCAGGCTGTACCGTAGATTCTTTGAAGCATGGCGTTGCGCGAATCGCCGCGCCAATAGGCGCCCGCTAGTTTGGTTAGTTTGAAGGCTTTGCCCAACTTACCGGTAGAGGGCAGATGGGGACCACGGCATAGGTCGAGCCATTCGCCCTGCCGGTATATGGTTACGTCTTCACCGGCGGGAATCTCGGCAATGATTTCCGCTTTATACGCTTCGCCTTGCTTTTTGAAATAATCGATGGCTTGTTGCCGGTGCCAAACCTCGCGCGTGATGGATAAATCACGATCGACGATATCGCGCATGCGCTGTTCGATCTTTGCCAAGTCTTCTTCGTGGAATGGTTCGTTGCGCGCAAAATCGTAAAAGAAACCGTTCTCGATGACCGGTCCAATGGTTACCTGGGTGCCCGGAAACAATTCTTGCACCGCTTGCGCCATGACATGCGCCGCATCGTGACGCAGCAGCGCCAGCCCGTCTTCCGACTCACGGGTAATAATTTCAACTTGTGCATCTCGATCGATCTGACATGTCAGGTCCTTGAGTTCACCATCAAGTTTGATGGCAACCGCTTTTTTGGCCAGCGACTTGCTAATGCCTCCGGCAAATTCGAGACCGCTAATAGGTTTCTCGAGCTGCTTTTGGGCGCCATCTGGAAGTGTCAATGAGATCATGAATGTTCGTGCTTTAATACGTCTTCGTTAGGTCGCCGCAACAGCTGATCGCGCCGCGCCATAGCGGCGCGGGGCGACCAGATGCCATAGCTCCAAGGTCGCCACATATGGTGTTGGCATTCGCCGGCTTCGGGCACCGGATCGAAGCCATGAGAACCGCCGGGACGACAGCGCGACAGGCGCGCCAGGCTCAACCAACCGCCCCGCCAGCCACCATAGCGGCGCACCGCTTCGAGAGCATAGTGGGAACAGGTCGGCTCGTGCCGACAGCTATGGCCGATCAGCGACGACAGGGAATAGCGATACGCCAGGATGAGGCCACGCAACAAATAGCCTAAAGGATCGAAACGGTTCATGACCGGCACCTCTAGGGTCTTTCCGGTTTTGATGGAATCAAAACCCGACCCTAAGTTGTTGTTTTATCGTGTTTCCGGACGGAAAACCGGTGGCCACTTTTCCTGGAAACACTCTAACGCACGCGAATCGTCTGGGCAAAACCTCGGGGCCGTTTGTTTAGCCCATAGCAGCCCCACGGACAAATGACCGGCCCCTCTTAGCCAAGCCCCACCCGGCATGGTTTCATCGAGCCTCAATCTCGTCGATCGCCTTGACCACCGCATCAAATGTCAAAAGCACGGACGCATGGCGGCCCTTATAGTCGCGCACCGGCGTCAAAATTTCCAAGTCGGCCCACTTACCGGTGGGCGGTGGCCCGTTCTCTTTGAGCATGCAGCGCATGGTCTGGCGCAGCTCGCGCAGCTCTTGAGTGCCGGTTCCGACCACATTTCGGGCCATGATCGACGACGAACATTGGCCTAACGCGCAGGCCCTCACCCGATGGGCAAAATCGGTGACCACAGCCCCGTCAATCTTGAGATCGATGACCACTTTGCTGCCGCACAGGCGGCTGACCGCCGTCGCCGTGGCATGGGGATCGGCCAAGCGTTCGGTTCGTTCGATATTCCCGGCAAACTCAAGGATCCGCGCATTATAGAGATCGTCGATCATGGCCGTTAGATAATCCCCCCTTGGGCGTTCGCCTAGAGCGTTTCCGAACTTAACAGAATCGCGAAAACGCTCTAAGTCCTTGTTTGGTCGCATTTTC
>SMXP01000049.1 GCA_004356335.1 Alphaproteobacteria bacterium
ACGCCGTCGAGCGCGGATAACACGCCGCCCAGCACGTGGTAGTGTCCTTTATGGGCGTGGGCGCGCTCAAGCGCCCATAGATCGGCGACATCTTCGACCACGCAAAGGATGCTGGCGTCGCGATTTTTGTCGCGGCACACGGCGCAGGGATCGATCGTGTCGATATTGCCGCAGCTTGAGCACGTCTTGACTGCCTTGAGGGCATCACCCAAGGCTTGGGTAAGCGGCGCCATGAGCGCGTCTTTTTTGTTGATCAGGGTCAAAGCGGCGCGCCGTGCCGAGCGGGGCCCGAGACCCGGCAATTTGGCCAAGAGTTGAATTAAGCGTTCGATTTCGGGACCAGCGGCGGATCCGGTCATGGGCGATTGCGCATCCTTACAACTGTCTTACGTTGGAAATTTAAGCCCTGGGGGCATGGCAAAGCCACCTGTCAATTTGGACATTTCTTCCGTTGCGCGGACTTCCGCTTTTTTCTTAGCGTCGTTATGGGCGGCCACGATCAAATCTTCGAGAATTTCGGCCTCTTCCGGTTTGAGCAGATCGGGATCGATCCTGAGCCGCTTGAGCTCACCTTTACCATTCATCACCGCCACAACCATTCCGCCGCCGCTCGTGCCCTCCACCTCCATGGCCGCGAGCTCACTTTGGATTTCACCCATGCGCTCTTGCAGCTCTTGGGCCTGCTTCATAATTTTACCTAGATCTTTCATATTCCCCCTGCCTCCGGCTGTCTTCCGATCCGTCGTCTTGGGACAAAGATGATTGGCGGCGCAAGCCAACGATTTTTGCGTCCGGAAAAAGTTGTAAGGCGGTTTCCACCAGCGGGTATTTCTTTATCGCCTCTAACTCGGTCGCGCGCTGCTTTTCCCTCTGGTCGCGGATTGTATCCCCGCCCGGTTCATTGGATACGATCGCGACCCATCTTGATCCCGTCCATTCGGTCAAAGTTTGAGCCATGCGGCCGGCCAAATTGTCCGGCGCGCCTTTCGCCGGCCGAAATTCAATCCGCCCCGGTTGGAAGCTTACCAGATGCACGAAGTCTTCCAATTCCGTGCGCAATCGGATGTCCCGCTTATGCTCGGCGAGTGCGATTACGTCGTCCAACGTTTTCAGTTGAATATCAGGTTGAAGCGCGGCATCGGCATCGAATGGTTCGTCCGCTACGGGTTCGAAAGGTTCCGCAGCGGCAAGAACCGTGTCGGTTGAGCGGACCCATGGACTGACACTGACACCGCTGCTGCTCGACTCGTCGCGCATGGCAAGATTGCCGTTACCGGTCTCCGATTCTGTCGCCGTGGTCGAGCGCTGCCCTTGGACCTTGGTTTGGCCGCGGTCTTTGGCGTCTTGAGGTTGCCCTTTGGTCAGTTTTCGTACGAGCTCGTCGGGCGTCGGCAAGTCCGCCGCATAGGTCAACCGGATCATCATCATTTCGGCCGCATCGAGAGGCCGCGGCGCATTTTGTGTCTCTTCTAAGCCTTTTAAGAGCAATTGCCAGAAACGCGTCAGCGTGCTCATGGTCAGTTTCGACGCCATATCGGTGCCGCGCGCCGATTGCGTTTGACTTAAGCCCGTTTCAAGGGACTCGGGCCCGGCCACCTTTAAGCGCGTTAGCCAATGGGTCAGTTCAAGAAGGTCGCGCAATAATTCCGCTGGATCGGCCCCGCGATCATATTGATGGCGCATCTCTTTCAACGCGTCTTTAATGTTGCCGGCGAACAAATGTTCGAGCAAATCAAGAACCCGTTCCCGGTCGGCGAGACCCAGCATGTCGCGCACATCATCCTCTGTGATCGCCTTGCGGTCTGCTGTCGCTTGAGCAATGGCTTGGTCGAGCAAGGAAAGTGCATCGCGCACCGAGCCTTCCGATGCGCGCGCAATCAGCGTTAAGGCCGTTTCGGCCACATCAACGCCCTCTTTCTTCGCAACACTTGCCAGATGTGCCACCATCTGCTGCGGCATGACGCGCTTTAAGTCGAAACGTTGGCACCGCGACAATACCGTAACCGGCACTTTGCGCACTTCGGTGGTGGCGAAGATGAACTTCACATGCTCGGGCGGTTCTTCCAAAATCTTGAGTAAGCCATTAAACGCCGCCTTGGACAGCATGTGCACTTCGTCGATGATGTAAACTTTGAACGGGGCCGATGCCGGCTTAAACTGCGCGGCTTCGATTATTTCTCTGACATCATCAATGCCTGTACGCGAGGCGGCATCCATCTCCAACACGTCTAAATGACGGGATTCGGCAATGGCATTGCAGTGAATACTCGGTTGATCGAAAATTAAGGTCGGTATCGAGGTACCTTTGTCGTCCGTGTAATTGAGGGCACGGGCGAGCAAACGTGCCGTCGTGGTTTTGCCGACACCGCGTACGCCGGTCAGCATGTAAGCGTGCGGAATGCGGCCTGTTTCGAACGAGGCTTTGAGCACGCGCACCATGGCCTCCTGGCCAATCAGATCGTCAAACGATTGTGGCCGGTATGTGCGTGCCAGAACGCGATAGGTGCCGGGTGGGGTGTTGCCCGCTTTGTCGTTCTTGCCCATGAGGATCCGTTGTCACCAGAAAAGCCCCGTTGCCTTGGGGCTTGAAAGCGAAGTGGGAAGCTGAACAACAACCCGAACAAAACTCGTTACGGCTGCTTCCTTCCGGATCTGACCGGGTTGGCGAGATGTCCGTCTGTCGCCAACTTCCCAAAGATCAATATCCAATGTGCGCCCGACCAAAGCAAGGGGTCTGTCGGTGCGCGAGGCCGTCAAGACGTATTGCCCGGGACCGTTCAACGTGTAATTCTGCGCCGCGTTTTTGGCGCGAATCGACACTTTGACGAAGGTCCCGTTGGAAACTCCATGCCCATTGCGACCAATCCAAATATTTTCGCGAACAATCCGCTCGACCGTGGCGCAGATAAACGTACGGATCCGGAATGGCTTGCGGCGCGGCTCAACGATTCCTCAAGCCTTATTGTCCCTTTTTGGCGCCTCAATCCGTTTGTTCTACCCTCGAAGACGCCCGATAAACCCGGCGCGATCGGTTGGATCAGACCGGGCGTGAGGGGTGATCTGGCGCCGCAAGAGGCGATATGGGTTTTTCTTGGAATCGATGACCATATTGCACATTTCGCGCTGGATATTTCTGCTGCCGGAGATCCGGAACGCAGCGGACCCCTTGCCGGGCTGGGCACGTTTTTAAACTTAAAAGACATCGCCCCGCAGCTGGCAGCCGGCGATGCGGCTATTTTGGCCCAAGCAAAAGCGCTGATCGATTGGCATTCCCGCCATCCATACTGCGCGGCCTGCGGAGAAAAGACAAAGTTGGCCGATGCCGGATATCGACGCATATGCGATCACTGTAACGCCGAGCATTTTCCGCGTACCGATCCGGTTGTCATTGCGCTCGTGGTTAGCGGCAATAAATGTTTGTTGGCCCGTAATGCGGCCTGGCCGGCCAATATGTATTCGGCCCTGGCCGGTTTCTTGGAGCCGGGCGAATCGATCGAGGAGGCTGTTGTGCGCGAAGTTCGAGAAGAAACGGGTATTGAGGTCGGTAAGGTTCGCTACCACTCGACCCAACCTTGGCCTTATCCGTCTTCACTGATGATCGGTTGTATTGCGGAAGCGGAGACCGAGCAGATCACTATCGACGGACGGGAAATAGCCGAGGCGCGGTGGGTTGATCGATCGGCGGCGCGAAAAATGCTGGATGGCGAGCGCCAAGACAACATGTGGGCGCCACCTCCCATGGCGATCGCCCATCAGCTCATTCGCAGCTGGGTCTTCGAGGGAGCGGAAGGTAAGACCGATTACAGCGCTTATGATTAGAGCGCATTCAGGAAAAGTGGACACCGGTTTTCCGTCCGAATGCGCGACAAAACAAAGACTTAGAGCACGTTAGCGATTCCATCTTTTGTGAACGTGCTCTAGTGATCGCCGTTACACCTGATCACGCATTTTTTGTCGATAGGGATCGGCCAGGTAGACGCCAAGCACGTTTAATTCGCGGGTAAAGAACTCTAATTCTTCCAGCGCTAAACGCACGTTTTTTTGTTCAGGATGCCCCTCGATGTCGGCATAAAACTGAGTCGCCAGAAAGGAACCTTCAAGCTGATAGGATTCGAGCTTTGTCATATTGACGCCATTCGTCGCGAAGCCGCCCATCGCTTTGTAAAGTGCGGCGGGAACATTGCGTACTTTGAAGACAAAGGTCGTGATGGTTGGCCCCTGATCCAGATCGGCGTCGTCGGGTTCGGCAGCAAGGACCAAGAACCGAGTTGTGTTATGGCCGGCATCTTCGACATTCTCCTTAAGAATATCGAGGCCATAAATGTCCGCGGACAATTGTGAGGCGATAACCCCGATCGATCGGTCTTGGCTTTCAGATACTTGACGTGCGGCACCCGCCGTATCGGCCGTGACGTGGGGTACGATCCCGAGTTCTTGAATCAAGTCGCGGCACTGGCCCAATGCCATCGTATGACTCCAAATCGATTTGAGCCCTTTTAGCGAGGCACCTTTAGGCGCCATTAATTGGTGCCGGATAGGCAGGAACCGCTCGCCGACGATATAAAGCCCCGAATCGGGCAAAAGATGATGAATATCGGCGACCCGGCCGGCGATCGAGTTTTCGATCGGAATCATACCGTAGCGTGCGCGGTTTTCGGTGATCGCGGCCAACGCGTCGTCAAATGTCGGGCTCGGCAGTACCGCCATGGCCGAAAAGAATTCTTGGCATGCCAAATGGGAATAAGCTCCCGGTTCGCCCTGAAACGTTATGGCATTGTCACCTGACGATCTTTTGACCATGTTTTTTACCGAGTGAGGGCGCGGCGTGCCCGCTCCAAATCCGCGGGAGTATCGACACCGGCTGGGACCGTGTCAACGAATGCCACATCGATACGCATGCCCGCCTCGAGCGCGCGCAATTGTTCCAACCGTTCGCGTTTCTCCAACGGGGAGGGGGGCAATTCGACGAACCGCTCAAGGGCGGCGCGGCGAAACCCGTAAATGCCAATATGATGATAAAGCGGGCCGTCGCCATAAGGCGCTGTGGTCCGTGTGAAATAGAGCGCGCGACCGACCCGGTCACCGGATTGACGCGCGATGATCGCCTTTACCACATTGGGATCAGAGCGTTCCGATGGGTCGGTAATTTCGGCGGCCAAGGTTACGATGTCCGCCTGGCTACCCGCCAAACCCGCCGCCAGATCTCGGATCAAACCTGGTTCGAGGGTGGGCAAGTCACCCTGAAGATTGATGATGCCGTCATATTGTCCCTCCGGATCGACCTTTTGGACGGCGTCGTAAACGCGGTCCGATCCGGACGGCAAATCCGGCTCGGTCAACACCGCCTCGCCGCCGGCCGCCAAGACAGCCGCCGCAATTTCATCAGCGGCGGCGGCGACCACGACCCGGCCGATATCGGCTTCTTTGGCGCGCCGCCAGACATGAACGATCATGGGCTCACCGGCAATATCGGCGAGCGGTTTGCCGGGCAGCCGAGTTGAGGCCATACGTACCGGAATAACGACAATAAAGCGCATAGGATCAGCCTAGGGTCTTTACGGTTTTGATGGAATCAAAACCCGACCCTAAGTTATTGATTTATCGTGTTTCCGGACGGAAAACCGGTGTCCACTTTTCCTGGAAACACTCTAATACAGCATGTCTGAGGAAATCGAAATCCTGTGGCATGGTGTTTATGGATTTGTGGTTAAGCCTATCTGAGCCATATTCCTCAAGTTGGATCGGTTGTGGCAAGCGGGGTCGCCGACGCTGACCTGCCGACTTTGTTGGCCGGTGCCGATGTGGCCAAAGGTCAACACGTGCCATTTTCGGCTATTTTGCCGCCATTCTTTGGCCGTTTTGCCGTGGGATCAATCGAGTTATCGGCCAAGTCGGCCTGAAATCAGCTGTGCGGGGCAACAGGCGTGCTTGGCGATCTAAGCTTAAATCCTTAGGGTCCTTCCGGTTTTGATAGAATCAAAGCCGGACCCTAAGGTGTTGTTTTGTCGTGTTTCCGGACGGAAAACCGGTATCCACTTTTCCCGGAAACACTCTAGGCTGCAGGGCCAAATAACAGATTCGATTGGTTGATCAAACGACGTGACCTTACCCCGACAAGATGGCAGCAATGCTAGAGCGTTTCCGAACTTAACAGAATCGCGAAAACGCTCTAAGTCCTTGTTTGGTCGCATTTTCTTAACGCGAACCGGTGTCCACTTCGCTCGAAAATGCTCTAAGTGGGATGATCGCCGGGCCGTGACGGCTTGGCTTCGAACCCCCGTGTTTCTTTGGATTTTTCTCGTTGTCTTGCCGTTTGCCGACATCGGCCGGGCCCAGACCGATGGGGTGCCATTGGCCGCGCCAACCATTGCCGTAGACAGCGAGGTGGTTTTCAACACTCGCACGACTCACGCGCTTTCTCTGTTCGGTACCGCAAAATACCCGGAAGACTTCCAACATTTCGACTATGTCAACCCTGACGCACCCAAAGGAGGACGGGTCAGGTTGATCGGCATGGGCAGTTTCGATTCGCTTCATCCTTTCGTCACGCAGGGCAACTCGGCGCTTGGTTTGGGTCGGATCTACGACACATTGATTTCCCGTTCGCTAGACGAGCCGGCCACTCAATATGGTCTTTTGGCCGAGAGCATCGAAATACCGGACGATTATTCTTGGGTGACATACACCCTACGCGAAGGCGCCCGCTGGCACGACGGCACACCCGTGACACCCGAAGATGTTATTTTTTCGCTCAATATACTGAAGGACAAGGGCCAACCATTTTATCGGTTCTATTATCAGAACGTTGTGGAAGCTCGGAAGGTCGGCGAAAGGTCCGTTAAATTTATCTTCGGCGAAGCGGGTAACCGTGAATTGCCCCTGATCACCGGTGAGTTGGTGATTTTTCCGAAACATTATTGGGAAGCAACGGATGAAGACGGCAACCCACGCGATTTTTCAAAGAGCACCCTGGAACCGCCTTTGGGAAGCGGGCCTTATCGTGTGGGGAAATTCGAGCCGGGACGATTTATCGAGTTTGAGCGGGTTGAAGATTATTGGGGTGCGGCACTGCCCATTAATATCGGCCAGCATAATTTCGATTACATCCGATACGAATATTATAGAGACAGTGAAGTCTCACTTACGGCGTTGTTTGCGGACGAATATGATATTCGCGTCGAGAATAGTGCGAAAATGTGGGCAACGCGTTATGACGCACCCCCCGTCAAAGACGGCCGCATAAAAAAAGAGCTCATTGCGGACCAGAATCCGGCCCCCATGCAGGGCTGGTTCATAAATACACGGCGCGACAAATTCAAAGACCGGCGTGTGCGCGAAGCTCTAAGCCTCGCCTTTAATTTCGAGTGGGCCAATAAACAACTCTTTTACGGTCAATATGTTCGCCTCAACAGTTATTTCGATAATTCTAAACTTGCCTCACACGGCCTGCCGACGGCGCAGGAGCTGGCGCTTTTAGAGCCCTACCGGGATCAATTGCCGGAGGAAGTTTTCACGAAGGAGTTTCGAGCGCCGCAAACCGATGGCTCCGGCACCTATCGGGCCAATTTGGCGAAAGCCATAGAATTATTGGGCCAAGCCGGTTGGTCGATCCGGGACGGTCTCATGACCAACGATGAAACCGGCCAGCCGCTGACAATCGAATTTTTATTGGTGCAGCCCAGCTTTGAGCGGGTCGTTCAACCTTATTTGCGCGATCTGGAAAAGATCGGCATCGAAGGGTCGATCCGGTTGGTCGACGTGGCGCAATATGAGAATCGATACGAGAGTGCCGATTTTGATTTGATTGTTTTCTCGGCACCACAGTCCTTGTCACCCGGCAACGAACAGCGCGAATATTGGGGGTCGGAAGCGGCCGACCGGCAAGGCAGCCGCAATGTTGCCGGCGTCAAGGATCCGGTGGTCGATGGCTTGATCGAGAAAATCATTTTTGCGGCCGACCGCGAAGCCTTAACAACCGCCGTGCACGCGCTTGATCGGGTTCTTTTGTGGGGTCATTACGTGGTGCCCCAATGGTATGCCAGCGGCGATCGCTATGCCTATTGGGACCGGTTCGGCAGGCCGGAGAATGTGCCGCCTTATGATCCCGGCATTCCGGACATCTGGTGGTATGTGGGCGAAGCGAGCGCATCCGGCAATGAGGCGGAAGAAGCAGAATTGGGCGGTGGCCAATCCCATGGGGTCATGGCCGCTGACGGCGACGCTGCAGGAAACGATGGGCTATGAAATCATTCGTCTCCGGTGTTTTTTTCTTGGTGGCGCTAACAGGGGCGGCGCTAACAGCTATGGCGCCCGCTTGGGCGCAGTCGTCCGATAGTACCGTCACTCACGGCCTATCGATTTTTGGCGATCTCAAATATGCCGAAGACTTCCAACATTTCGACTATGTCAATCCGACGGCTCCCAAGGGTGGCCGCCTCTCGACCATGCCCCTGAGTGGCCTGACCACCTTTGACAGTTTCAACGGCTTCATTCTGAAAGGCGATTCGGCCGAAGGTGTCACATTGGCGGGCGGCGAGCCGGCGAGCCTTATGTTCGACAGTCTTATGGTGCGGGCCGGCGACGAACCGGATGCGGTTTACGGGCTTGTGGCGTTCGAGGCGGAATTGGCCGACGATCGCTCTTGGGTCACATTCCGATTGAGGTCGGAGGCCCGTTTTTATGATGGATCGTCTTTGACAGCAGAGGATGCTGTTTTTTCCTTCAATATATTGAAGAAGGAAGGCCATCCCATTTACCGAATGAATCTGCGCGACGTCGTGTCGGCTGAAGCGCTCGGCCCCTATGAAGTGCGTTACACGTTCGAAAAACAAGCGGTGACGCGCGACCTGCCGCTCATTGTGGCGGAACTTCCAATTTTTTCCCGGGCCTATTATGAAAATCGGCCGTTCGGCGATTCCTCACTGGAACCGCCGCTTGCTAGCGGGCCCTATAAGGTCGCCAGATTCAAGCAAGGCACCTTCGTCGAATATGAGCGCGACCGCGACTATTGGGCGAAGGATTTACCGGTCAATGTAGGGCGCTGGAATTTTGACACAATCCGCTTTGATTATTTCCGAGATCGGAATATTGGTTTTCAAGCTTTTAGCGCTAACGTATATGACATGCGCGA
Organism: Alphaproteobacteria bacterium; assembly: GCA_004356335.1. GTDB lineage: Bacteria > Pseudomonadota > Alphaproteobacteria > SMXP01 > SMXP01 > SMXP01. The sequence continues at coordinate 9,131 of SMXP01000049.1, forward strand.
AGAATTCACCTCGCGCATTTGGGCCACTCAATATAACTTTCCTGCGATGCTTGATGGTCGTGTGATCCAACGCACCATCCCGGACGAAAATCCCTCGGGCGTACAAGGGTGGTTCTTCAATACACGACGGCCCATGCTTTCCGATCCCCGCGTGCGGCAGGCTATTGATCTTGCCTTCGATTACGAGTGGACCAACAAGACCCTGTTTTATGGAATCTATGATCGCACCCGTAGCTATTTTCAGGGCTCTTCGGTGCTCGAAGCAAAAGCCGCCCCGACGCCCGGCGAGCTCACCTATCTTGAGACCTACCGCGAAATACTTCCGGCAAAGCTTTTCGAGCGCGCCTACCTGCCGCCTGTGACCGACGGGTCGGGGCGAAATCGTCAAAACTTGCGGGCGGCTCAAACCTTATTGGTGGCGGCGGGATGGACTTTGCTAGAGGGCCATCTTGTAAATGAGCAAGGCGATCTGTTTGAAGTGGAATTTCTTAATTTTGAGCCGTCGTTCGAGCGGATTGCCGGGCCGTTCGTGCAAAACCTCTCTCTTCTCGGCATTGAAGCTAAAATTCGACTGGTCGATCCGGCGCAATACCAAAGACGTGTGGAAGAGTTTGATTTCGATATTACGTCGCGGCGTTATAGCCAAAGCAATACGCCGGGGGTCGAGCTTCGAAACTATTTTGGTTCCGTGGCAGCCGACCTAGCTGGAACGCAAAACTTGTCGGGCGTTAAGGATCCGGTAGTGGATGCGCTTATTGAAGCGGTTATGAGCGCGAGATGCCGGCAAGAACTTAATGATGCGGCACGCGCGCTTGACCGTGTCTTGCGTGAAGGCCATTACTGGGTCTCCCATTGGAGCAAGGCGGCGCATCATTTGGCTTTCTGGGACAAATTCGCTTGGCCGGATGTCAAACCAAAATTTCAGCGCGGCGTATTTGACACTTGGTGGTTAAAAGAGGCAAAAGCAGCGGCAGACTCGCAAGCGGTGGACGAGGACTCATAAAGGCCTATGCTGGCTTACATCATAAGACGGCTTCTTCTCATGGTGCCGACTTTGTTCGGGATCATGTTGGTTTCCTTCACCGTCATCCAGTTTGCACCGGGCGGGCCGATCGAACGAATCCTTGCTCAGATTCAAGGCACCGATGTGTCGGCGACGGCGCGCATCGGCGGATCGGCATCGGGTGATCTGGTGTCGCGCGGGCCGCAACAGGCGTTACGCGCCGGGACATCATCTATTACCAGCAAGTATCGAGGTGCCCAAGGGCTCGACCCGGAATTTATCGAGGAATTGGAGCGGCAATTCGGTTTCGATAAACCCGTCCACGAGCGCTTTTTCATTATGGTTTGGGATTTTATTCGCTTTGATTTCGGCGAAAGCTATTTCCGAAATGTGCGTGTGATCGATCTGATATTGGAAAAGTTGCCCGTGTCGATTTCGCTCGGGCTGTGGTCCACATTCCTCATTTATCTCATCTCAATTCCGCTCGGCATTCGCAAAGCCGTTAATGACGGCAATACTTTCGATGTTTGGACGAGTGCCGTGATCGTAGTGGGCTACGCGATTCCCGGCTTTCTGTTTGCGGTCCTTTTAATTGTGCTTTTTGCCGGCGGCAGTTATTTCGACTGGTTTCCGCTTCGGGGACTGACATCGGATTATTGGGACGAGCTCAATTGGTTCATGAAAATGGCCGATTATCTCTGGCATCTCATCCTGCCGATTGCCGCCTACACCATTGGGGGGTTTGCCACCATGACTCTCCTGACCAAGAATTCCTTCTTGGATGAAATCCAGAAGCAGTATGTGGTCACGGCACGAGCCAAAGGGTTGAGCGAGCGGCGCGTGCTTTACGGGCACGTTTTTCGCAATGCCATGTTGATTATTATTGCGAGTTTTCCGGCCGCTTTCTTCGGTATTTTCATCACTGGATCGCTTTTGATAGAGACGATTTTTTCACTCGATGGGCTGGGACTTCTGGGCTTCGAATCCCTGGTCAATCGGGACTATCCGGTGGTTTTCGGCACGCTCTTCATCTTTTCGCTTTTGGGCCTTGTGATCACGCTGATTGCCGACCTGACTTACACGTTGATCGACCCGCGCATCGACTTCGAAAGCCGGGAGGTGTAGGGGGTGGTTGCGGTGGAGCGGCAAAACGCGGAAGACGTTCGCACCGGTGCCCAAAATGGTGCGCCACGCCGTGTTTCTCGTCTGAGTCCCATGAACCAACGGCGCTTGAGAAATTTTAAGGCCAATAGACGCGGATATTGGTCTTTGTGGATATTCCTGGCGCTTTTTTTTGTGACGCTGATCGCTGAATTTATCGCTAACGATAAGCCGTTACTTCTTAAATATAATGACGAATTTTATTATCCCGTGTTTGTCGACTACCCGGAGTCGATTTTCGGTGGGTTCTATGCCAAGACGGATTACAAGGACCCGTTCATTCAAGAGCAGATTGAAAAAGCCGGCGGGTGGATCATATGGGCACCTATCCGCTACAGCTATAAATCGATCAACAGAGAGGCGGTGCAGGCTTTTCCCTCCAGACCGACCTTAGACAATCTTTTAGGGACGGACGATCAGGGCCGTGATGTGATGGCCCGGCTTATTTATGGCTTTCGCATATCGGTGCTTTTTGGCTTAACGCTGACGTTGATATCGTCGGTGATTGGTGTCGCAGCCGGCGCGGTGCAAGGTTATTTCGGCGGTTGGACCGATTTGTTGTTTCAACGCTTTATCGAGATCTGGTCCAGCGTGCCGCAACTTTACCTGATCATTATTATTGCCGCAATTATCGAACCCAATTTCTGGATCCTTTTGGGCATTCTTTTGTTGTTTAGTTGGGTATCATTGGTTGGCTATGTGCGAGCTGAGTTCCTGCGCGGTCGAAATCTTCTTTATGTCATGGCGGCGCGCGCCATGGGCGTGGGCAATGTCAAGATTATGTACAAACATTTGTTGCCTAATGCCATGGTTGCAACGCTCACGTTCTTGCCGTTTCTGTTGAACTCATCGATCACCACCTTAACGGCCCTTGATTTTTTGGGCTTCGGCCTGCCGCCGGGATCGCCCTCTTTGGGCGAACTTTTGAAGCAGGGCAAAGACAATCTTCAAGCACCGTGGCTTGGTGTTACGGCCTTCATGGCGATTGCCGTTATGCTCAGCCTTCTCATTTTCATTGGCGAAGCGGTGCGTGATGCCTTCGACCCGAGAAAGATCTGGACATGAGCGAACCGTTACTCGACGTCAGGAATTTATCGGTCAATTTCACCGTCGATGGCCAGATTACGGAGGCGGTGAAGAACGCGTCCTTTTACATTAATAAGGGCGAGACATTGGCCCTGGTGGGCGAGTCCGGCTCGGGAAAGACCGTCAGCGCCCTATCGATCATGAAATTGTTGCCTTATCCGGCCGCAAGCCATCCCGGCGGCGAGATCTTTTTTAAAGGTGAGGATTTGATGCAGGCCGATAAGGCTGCCCTGCGCCGGGTTCGCGGCAATCAAATTTCGATGATTTTTCAAGAACCGCTCAGTGCGCTTAACCCCCTGCATACGGTGGAAAAACAAATAGGTGAGATTCTCGAAGCCCATCAGGGACTAAGCGAAAACGCGGCGCGGGCACGCACGCTTGAGCTCATGACGCGGGTTGGCTTGCCCGAGCCCGAACGGCGCCTTGGTGCCTATCCCCATCAGCTTTCCGGCGGTCAGCGCCAGCGCGTCATGATTGCCATGAATTTAGCCAATGAACCGGATTTGCTCATTGCCGATGAGCCGACCACGGCCCTTGATGTTACCGTGCAAGCGCAAATTCTGAACCTTCTAAAGGACTTGCAGGCGGAATTCGGCATGGCGATGCTGCTGATCACCCACGACCTTGGCATCGTGCGCAAGATGGCCGACCGGGTTTGCGTCATGACTGAGGGAGAAATCGTCGAGCGCGGCGATACGGAGGAGATATTCCAGTCGCCGCGCCATGCCTATACCCAAAAGCTGCTGGCGGCGGAGCCTAAGGGCGATCCGCCTCAAACGGACCCGTCGGCGCCGACACTTTTAAAAGCGGAACATCTGCGTGTTTGGTTCCCCATAAAGAAGGGCGTTCTAAGGCGTACGGTCGATCACGTGAAAGCGGTCGACGATATTTCGTTCGAGCTCAAGCGGGGGCAAACATTGGGCATTGTGGGTGAATCCGGTTCCGGAAAAACCACATTGGGTCTTTCCCTACTGCGCCTGATTTCGAGTACCGGCCGTATTAGATACAAGGCGCAAGACATCCAAGACGCCAAATCGAAAGACATGCGTCCCTTGCGCAAAGAAATGCAGGTTGTGTTTCAAGACCCGTTCGGCTCCTTGAGCCCGCGTTTGTCTGTAGGCTCCATCATTATGGAGGGCCTGGTGGTCCACGGCGGTGCGCCGGTCGGCGACGCGCGGCGCGAATTCATCGGCCAAGCGTTGCAAGAAGTAGGGCTCGATGCGGATTCTCAAGACCGCTTCCCCCATGAATTTTCCGGCGGTCAACGGCAGCGTATCGCCATTGCCCGAGCCATCGCGCTCAAACCTGAATTCGTGATGCTTGATGAACCGACCAGCGCGCTCGATATGTCGGTGCAGGCACAGATCATCGATTTATTACGCGATCTGCAGAAACGCCACAATCTGGCTTATTTGTACATCAGTCATGACCTTAAAGTGGTGCGCGCCATGGCCAATTATCTTTTGGTCTTGAAGGACGGCAAGATTGTCGAG